>JAHJYN010000251.1 GCA_018826885.1 Alphaproteobacteria bacterium
CCCCGCCAAAGCCATACACCCACTGAGTCATCGTGCCCGTCCTCGCCTCACTGCTCCGGTTCTGACTAGCGCGCCGCACCCGCGAAGGCGAGGCCGCAGCCGTAACAATCCGTGAGCGCGTGTGACGTTGCGATATGAAAGGGCAGCGCCGCCCCCTCCACCGCTACGCGGTCCCCCTCCCCGCAGGCGGGGAGGAGATGAGGTTTCGCGCATCTCCTCCCCATTCATGGGGAGGTGGCACGGCGGCACGCCGTGACGGAGGGGGTGTCTCCATGTCTTGGAGTGGCGTCAGCGCAGCGGCGGAAACACCAGCTCGATCTCGATAGGGTCTTCCACCGGCACGCCATCAAGGGTGCCGGGAGCGACGGGTATGAAGTGAGCCGCGCGGACAGCTGCCAAGCCGAACCCATAGCCTGCGGGTTCTTCTCGCAGCACAACGCAGTCAGTGAGAATCCAGTCTGCATGCGTGATGCAGCGGATGGTAGCAGATCCACCCAAGGTGTCTGGCGAAGGCCAAGGCCGAAATCTCTTCAACGCCTCTGGCGACAAAGGTTCGATGACCATCGGGAGCGTACTTACCGGGGGATCAACAATTGGACGCCCACGGCTTTGGGCGAGAGCCACCCCGGGCAGCAGCGCCAGAACAACAACCGAGATGACGGTCATCCGTTGCGCCACCTCAGCCCCCCACCTTCCCGAAGTCCGCCACGCGGCCCATGACGGTGCGGACCTGGCCCAGCAGTTTCAGGCGGGTGTCGCGCTCGGCGGGGACGTCGGAGTTGACCATCACGGCGGTGAAGAAGGCATCGACCGGCGCGCGCAGGGCGGCCAGCGCCGTCATGGCGGCGGAAAAGTCCTCGGTGGCCAGCGCGGCGTCGACCTCGGTCCCGGCTTTCGACACGGCGGCGATCAGGGCGGTTTCCTCCGGCGAGGCGCCGTCCAGCGCGACCGGCTCACCCTCGGGCAGCGGACCCTTCTTGGCCTCGGCGCGCAGGATGTTCGACGCCCGCTTGTAGCCGGCCAGCAGGTTCGCCCCGTCCTCGGTCTCGAGGAAGGCCCCCAGCGCCTCGACCCGCCGCACGATGCGCACCAGATCGTCGTCGCCCAGCGCGAACACCGCATCCACCAGATCGTGCCGCTGACCCTGATCGCGCAGCAGGACTTTCAGGCGGTCGGCGAAGAAGGCGAGGAGGTCGGCGACTACATTTTGGACCTGAACCACTGCTGCGTAGTGCGCGCTGCCCCCGTCATCCGGATAAGGATTCCAACCTTTAAGAACCTTCTCCAATCTGCCAGCCAAGTTCGTCCGAACGGAGCCATGCAGATCAGCCATTATGCGTACCCACTGGTCGTCTGACCTAGCAAGGCGATCTGCCGCTTCAGCGGCTCGGCTGGTGGCGTATATCGACACGCTTCCCATTGGCGCCCTCACCCCGTTCTCCAGCACCAGCCGGATCACGCCCAGCGCCGCCCGCCTCAGCGCGAAGGGGTCCTTCGATCCCGTCGGCTTTTCGTCGATGGCGAAGAACCCGACCAGCGTGTCCAGCTTGTCGGCCAGGGCCACGGCCACGGTGAGCGGCGCGGTCGGGACAGCATCATTCGGTCCTTGCGGCTTGTAGTGATCGCGGATGGCGTCGGCGACGGCATCACCGTGGTCCGCGCGGGCATAATAGCCGCCCATCACGCCCTGCAGCTCGGGGAACTCCCCCACCATGCCGCTGGCCAGATCGGCCTTGGCGAGGCGGGCGGCCTGTTCCGCCTGATCGGCGTCGGCGCCGACCAGCGCGGCGATCTCACGCGCCAGGGCGGCGATCCGCTCGACCCGTTCGGCCAGCGTCCCCAGCTTGGCGTGGAAGGTCACGCCCTCCAGCTTCTTGGCCCAGACGTCGAAGCCGACCTTGCGATCCTCGTCCCAGAAGAAGCGGGCGTCGTTCAGGCGGGCGGACAGCACCCGGGCATTGCCGGCGGCCAGCGCCGTGCCGCCGTCGCTGGCCTCGACATTGGCCACGACGACGAAGTTCGGGGCGAGTCGCTGCGCGCGTCCGCCCCCCTCCCCGCCTTCGGCGGTACTCCCCCCGCTTTGCGAGGGGAGAGAAACCGCGAAATATTTCTGGTGGACCTTCATCGACAGGCGCACCACCTCGGGCGGCAGGTCGAGGAAGGCCGGGTCCATCTCGCCCAGGATCGGCGTCGGCCATTCGGCCAAGCCCGACACCTCGTCCAGCAGGCCGTCGTCGTCCACCAGTTCCAGCCCGCGCGCCTGACACACGGCCCGCGCCGCCTCCAGAATCTTCAGCCGCCGGTCGGTGGCGTCCAGCAGCACATGCTCGCTCTCCAGCTTCGCCCGGTAGTCGGCGAAATCCTTCACCGCGAACGGCCGGCCGCAGCCGAGAAAGCGATGCCCCTCGGTCAGGTCGCCGCTGGCGACTCCGTCGATGTCGAACGGCACGACATGTCCGTCGAAAAGGGCGACGATCCGCTTCAGCGGCCGCACCCAGCGCAGCGTGCCCGAACCCCAGCGCATCGACTTCGGCCACGGGAACCCCCGCACGATCTGGTCGACCATCTCCGGGATCAGGGCCGCCGTCGGCTGGCCCTTGCTGCTGAGGACGGCGAAGAACACCCCGTCGCGCTCAACCAGCTGGTCCTTCGTCAGGCCGGTCTTCCTGAGGAAGCCCTCCAGCGCCTGTTCCGGCGCATTGGCCCGCGGTCCCTTGACCTCTTCCTCGCGGTCCGGCGTCGCCTTCGGCAGCCCCTCGACCACCAGCGTCAGCCGCCGCGGCCCGGCGAAGGTCGTCAACGCCTCATACGTCAGCCCGGCCGCCTTCAGCCGTTCGGCGGCCATGCGCTCAAGATCGCGCGCCGCCCCGCCCTGCATCCGGGCGGGGATCTCTTCGGAGAACAGTTCGAGAAGAAGCTGGGCCATCAGACGCGCCCCCTTTCCTGCTCGACCCATTCGGTCGCGCAGGCCTTACACAGATCCCGGATGCGGCCGATGTAGCTTTGCCGTTCGGCGACCGCGATGGCCCCGCGCGCATCCATCAGATTGAACAGGTGCGAGGCCTTCAGCACCTGATCATAGGCCGGCAGCACCAACGCCTGACCCTGCGGGCCGGTCATGGCCAGGAAGCGTTCGACCTCGGCCACCATGTCCTCGAACCGGCGCTTCAGTCCGTCGACGTCATAGCCGTGGAAGTTTGCCTCGGACTGCTGGCGCTCGTTCTCGAGGAAGACCTCGCCATAGGTCAGGCCGTCCTTGTTGAAGCGAAGGTCGTAAACATTGTCGACGCCCTGGACGTACATGGCCAGACGCTCCAGCCCATAGGTCAGCTCGCCCGAAACGACGTCGACCTCGATGCCGCCGACGCCCTGGAAATAGGTGAACTGCGTCACCTCCATGCCGTCGCACCAGACCTCCCAGCCCAGACCCCAGGCGCCGACCGTCGGGTTTTCCCAGTCGTCCTCGACAAAGCGGATGTCGTGCAGTTTCGGATCGATCCCGATCGCCTCCAGCGACCCCAGATAGAGCGCCTGCAGGTCCTCCGGATTGGGCTTCAGGATCACTTGATACTGGTAATAGTGCTGCAATCTATTGGGATTTTCGCCGTAGCGGCCATCGCCGGGGCGGCGGCTGGGCTGCACATAGGCGGCCTTCCACGGACGCGGGCCCAGCGCGCGCAGCACGGTCGCGGGGTGCAGGGTGCCCGCCCCCACCTCGATGTCATAGGGCTGCAGGATCGCGCACCCCTGATCGCCCCAGTATTTGTGGAGGGTCAGGATCAGGTCCTGAAACGAGAGAGGTTCGGTGGTCACGTCAGGCATTTCGTCCGGGGAAGAAGGCGGCGGACCCTAGACGCGCCGGGCCGTGGCGACAAGGCGACTGCACCGTTCCTTAAGCGTCGGCGGGCAGGATGGCGCCATGAGACAGCTGGACCAATTCCGCAGGCGCGCCGCCCGCTATCTGGAGATCGAGGCCGCGACCGTGGCCCCCGCGCGCGGCCTGTTCAGCCTCAGCTTTGACGACTTCCCCGAGAGCGCCTGGAGCGTCGCCGGACCGATCCTGGCCGACCACGGAGTTCTGGCCACCTATTACGTTTGCGGCGGGCTGGAGCGCGGCACCAATCTGGACCTGCCCCAGTTCACCACCGAACAGCTTCAGGCCCTGCATGCGGCGGGCCACGAAGTCGGCTGCCACACCTTTGGCCACGACAGTGTGCTGCGGCTGGGCGGTCCGGCGCTGGCCGACAGTCTCGATCGCAACGCCCGCTGGGTGGCCGAGCGGCTGGACGGCTATCGGATGACCACCTTCGCCTGGCCCTTCGGCGATGCCTCGCTGGCGGCCAAGCGCGTGCTACGTGATCGCTTCGATCTGGCCCGGGGCGTGCGCGAAGGCCTGAACCTCGGCCGTGAGGACCGCATACTGATCAAGAGCTTCGGCATGGAGAGCCGCCGCCTGCCCGGCTATGACCTTGAGGCCATGATGGCCGAGGCGGCGGACAAGGCCGGCTGGCTGACCGCCTATGCCCACGATGTGTCAGACCATCCCACCCCCTATGGCTGCACCCCCGCCGACCTCGACCGCGTGCTGACGCTGGCGAAACAGGCCGGGCTGACGATCCTGCCGATCGGTCAGGCGTGGTCGGAGTGCGTGGGGCAAGGCCGAGTGTCTAAGGCGGCGTAGGCGACCTGTCCTCATCTCCTCCCCACGCGTGGGGAGGTGGCGCGTCGCGTCAGCGACGTGACGGAGGGGGCGGCGCTGCGGCCGACCTTCATGAACGCCTAAAATCGCTGACGGCGGCGGCGCCCCCTCCACCGCTACGCGGTCCCCCTCCCCGCGCGCGGGGAGGAGATGAATTAGGCGGCCTGCAGGTCTCCTGCGGCCTTCCGCGCATCGGCCCAGCGGATCAGGGCGGCGCGGGGCCAGGCGACGATCCATGAGCGGGCGGTGTACTTCCCTTCCTCGATCAGGGCCTTGCGGGTCGGCGAGCTGGTGGCCGCGCGCTCGGTATGGATCTCGCCCGGGCCCTGATGGACCATGAAGGCCCCGTGCTTCAGCGGATTGAGCCGCAGGTAGGCCAGACGCGGGCTGATCTGCTCCAGCGGCGGATCGTAGAACCAGCTGGAGCCCAGCATCCCCGCCATCTCGGGACGGGTCTTCAAAATCTCGGCGGCCGTGGCCCAGGCCCGGTCCCAGCCGGCCTCGTTGAAATCGGACAGTTCGCGGCTCTCGGTATGCACCTCCAGCCACGGCTTCCACGCCTGGGCGGCGGCATAGGCCGGGATCACCGACCAGCCCCAGCCCTCGCGGGCGTGGCGCAGCACCTGTCCGGGGCCCATGGGCGAGCTCAGGTCGATCATCTGGGTGCGCGCGCCGGGCACGCTCAGCGCCAGCGACAGCCGCACATCCTTGGCCCAGAAGTCGCGGTCATAGGGGTCGGCGGCCGCGGTCAGGAAGTCCGCCATCCGCCCAATCCACTCGGGATAGAGCTCCAGACTGGCTTGCGGCAGGCGCTCGGCCGCGATCCGCTTCGGCAACTCCAGCGCATAGTGGGCGATCAGGGCCCGGCGGTGGTCGTCGGTCAGTTTTGTGCCGAAGGCCGCGCACAGCGCCTCTTCCACCCGGTGGCCCGGCTGGTCGAAATCCCAGTGCGGGGCCGAGGTGGCGGCTGTGGCGGCCGCGTCATCAGCCAGGGCGGCCAGAAGGGCGCGATCCGCCTCCGGCACACGGGCGCGGACGGCATCGAAGCGGGCGATCAGGTCGGGGCTGAGCGTTTTCATGGCGCCATCCTACCGGACCACCGGTTTGCGGCCCGTTAAGCGGCGCACACGCAAATGACCCCGGACGAATCCGGGGCCATTCATGGATCCGACGGCCGGACTTATTCCGGAGTCGTCGGCAGGGGGTCGTTCGGCTCCATCGCGTCCTCGGTCGGCTCTTCCGGCAGGGTCGGCGGCGTGGACTCGACCGGCGCGACCGCTTCCTCGTCGCCCATGGCCGCCTGCGACGCGGCCGGGTTCAGCACGGCGTCGAGAACGAAGACCGCGCCGTTGGCGGTCTGGATGTCACCCTCGACGACCGTCGCCGCATCGACGCGGATGGCCTCGCCGGTGCCGTCAAACTGCACCTGACCACCAGCGGCGGTCGGCACACCGCCGCGCGTGCCGCGGATCTGATCGGACCCCACGTCGGTGGCGATCACATGGTACAGCAGGACCTCACGCAGCTCGGCGACATTGGCCGGATCCATCAGGCGCGTCCGGTCGGCCTCGGGCAGGGCGGCAAAGGCGTCGTCGGTCGGGGCGAAGATCGAGACGGCGGCCTGGCTCTCCAGCACGCTGGTCAGCTCGGCCTGCTCCAGCGCGGCCAGCAGGGTGGTGAAACGCCCGTCGGCACGCAGCACTTCGGTCACCGACGGCGCCGTGGCGGCCTGCTGCGGTATGGCCTGCATCGTCTCGGCGGGCGGCGTCGCGGGCGAGGTGGCTTCCTGCGCGAGGGCAGGTCCGGCGGCGATCAGGGCGACGGTGGCAACCGCCGACATCAGGGCTGTCTTCAGCATCGTAAAACTCCGTTGTTCGGTTACGCCGGCAGGGGGAGGACCGGCGTGAGGTTCACAGGAGTGATCTCTCGAACATGACAATCCGTTCACGTCCGGTGCAGTTTCAGCTTGACCGCAAATGCCCCGAAATGACCCCGGACGGGGCCATGCGGGGGCCGGGATGGGGCGAAAATCAGCCCAGACGCGCCTGACGCACCCACCAGCGGGGATGCGCCTCGGCCAGCGCCTCGGCCGCGTGGGCCGCCGCTGCCGCATCCTCGTAAAGGCCGAACACCGTCGCCCCGGACCCCGACATCCGCACCAGCCGCGCCTGACCCTCGGCCCGCACCGCCTCCAGCGCCGTGCCGATGGCGGGTGTGTTCAACAGGGCGGGCGCTTCCAGATCATTCCTCTGGTTGCCCAGCCAGCCGATGACGGTCTCGGCATCCCAGCTGACAGGGTCCGCCGGACGGTCGGAGCCCCCCACACCCAGCCGGTCATAGGCCCCATAGACCGCCCCCGTCGGCGACGGCACGCCCGGATTGACCAGAACCGCATGCAGCGTGGGCAGGCGCGGCTCGGGCGTCAGACGCTCGCCCCGGCCCTCGGCCCAGGCCGACACGGCGGCCAGACACATCGGGCCATCCGCCCCCACGACCTGCGCGGCCTCGATCAGCCCCGCATCGCCCCCCTCCGGCGCCAGATACCGCTGCGCCAGTCGCAGCGCCGCCCCGGCGTCGGCCGAGCCTCCGCCCAGCCCCGCGGCGACCGGCAACCGCTTATCCAGCGTCAGCGACAGGGTTGAGGCCTCCAGACCGGTGGCCGCGCCCAGCCCCGCCAGCGCGCGCAGCACCAGATTGTCGCCCGGCGCGGCGGTCACACCCGTCAGCGTCCCGGCGAAGGGCCCGGTCACCGTCAGCCCGGGGGGGCCGTCCGGGTCCAGCGTCAGCGTGTCCCCGACGTCGGCAAACGCCACCAGACTGCACAGAGGGTGATAGCCGTCGGCCTCAACCGGCCCGACATGCAGGAACAGATTGATCTTGGCCGGAGCCGCCTCGACCCACTGCATGGGGCTCAGGACGCCCCGTTGGCCGAACCGGTCGGGGCTCCGGCCAGGCCGGACTCCAGCTTCTGCTCCACGGCGGTCCGCAGCTCGGCGTCCGGCTCAAGCGTCAGCACCCGGTTCCACTGGAACACCGCCTCGCGCCGCCGACCGACCTGCCAGTAGGCATCGCCCAGATGGTCATTGATCACGGCATTGGCGGGTTCACCGTCGACCGCGCCTTCCAGAATGCCGACCGCCTGCTCATAGCGGCCCTGCTGGTAGCGCGCCCAGCCCAGCGAGTCCTGGATATTGGCATTGCCCGGATCGATCTCGGCCGCCCGGGCGATCAGCTCGGCGCCCTGGTCGACGCGGCGGCCGCTGTCGACCCAGATATAGCCCAGGTAGTTCAGGATGTTGGGATCATCGGGCCGCGCCTGCAGGGCGGCCCACAGCTCGGCCTCGGCCTCGTCCAGTCGGCCGAGCGCGTCATACAGCCCCGCCCGAAGGAAGCGCACCGAAAAATCCTGGTCTACTGTGTTCAGCAGCGGGCCTTCGGCCAGCGCCAGGGCCTCCTCATAGCGATTCATTTCCACCAGTTGCCCGGCCAGCAGATAGGCGAGCCGCGGATCTTCCGGAGCGGCGGCAAACGCCCGGTTCAGCTCGGCGAGGGCATCCGCCGGCCGATCTTCCTCCTGATAGCTGAGCGCCGACTGGATCCGCGCCTCGACAAAATAGCGGCCAGCCTCGGGGCCGATGCGCGCAAACGTATTGCGAGCCGCCACCTCCAGATTGCCCTCGGCCAGGCTGACGCCGACGTTCAGCAGGGTTTCCGGGTCCGGCACGAGCGCATAGGCCAGCCGCAGATAGACGGCCGAGAACTCGTGCGCGCCCTCGATACTGGACTGCAGGGCTGCATTCTCGAGCGCCATGGCCGCGCCTTCGCGCAGGGTCGGCAGGGCCGGCGGGCGGCCCCGTCCCGCAGCGCGGGCCCGTGCGGCCTGAAGCGAGGGATCCTCGCCCACCTCGGCCTGGGTGGCGTCGTACAGAGCCACCGCATCGGCCCGGCGACCGCGCCGCTCCAGAAACTCGCCATAGGCCAGGGTGAACAGCTGGCGCCCGCCCCGGCTGGCGATCAGCCGCTGGTACTCAGCCTCGGCCTCGGCATGGTCGCCCCGGATTTCGAGCAGGTGGGCGCGGTGCGATCGCTGGAACAGGCTGTTGATGTCATTGGCCCGACCCTGAACCGGCGCCAGGGCCCGCTCCCAGTCGCCGGCCGCCGCCGCGATGAAGGGGGTGACATAGGTGCCCGGCCGCGCATGCGGGCGTCCGATCGGCTGGGTGGCCACCACGGCCCAGGCCGCCGCCGCATCGCCGCGCACCAGATGTTGCACCGCCTCGACCAGCCGCCCGGCCTCGGCCAGCACCGGCGGCACGGTCTCGCCCTCGGGGGACAGCCGCCCCGCATAGGCCAGATCGCCGCCGATCAACGATGAGGTAAAGGCCTGCAGCTGCAGGGTTTCGACGTCCGGCGCCAGCACCTGGGCCCGACGCAGATAGTCCGCCCCGATGCCCGCCTCACCCTCGGTCGCCGCCAGTCGCCCGACCAGGAACAGGCCGTAGACCGACCGTCCCTCATCATCGACCGGCACCGCCTCCCAGATCTCGGGCATGCGCGAGGGCGGCGGCAGCTCCACCGATCGCCCGGTCGGCAGGGGCGGGGCCTCCTGCGCCAGAGCGGGCGCGGACATCAGCCCCAGCCCGAGGGCAAGAACAGAACAGGCGGCGAGGGGGGAGAGACGCTTCATACCATCAAGCCTTCACGGTTTACCGACGGTCCGCAAGAGCCCCCTCGCCCCGCGCGAATCCTACATGTTCGGATAGTTCGGGCCCCCGCCCCCCTGCG
>JAHJYN010000252.1 GCA_018826885.1 Alphaproteobacteria bacterium
CCCCTGCCCCCTCTCCCAACGGGAGAGGGGATAAGTTTCACCGTCTGAACCGTCTGAACCGTCTGAACCGTCTGAATGGTCTGAAATGGCTGCGCCTCCGTCGGCGGGGCTGTGGCAACCGGACAGTATGGGCGAGGCGGGGACCGCGGCGCGCAAAACGCTGCGGGAAACGATGGGTACGTTGAAAAGGCGAAGGAATTGGGGGGCGGGTGTCGCAGTTGCTGTCTCCTCCCCATCGAGATGGGGAGGATGACGAAGTCGCGTGACTACCGGCCCGCCTGCCAGGCGCGCAGTTCGGCGAGTTCGGTGGTGCGGGTGTCGAGGGTGGACTGGGCGAGGCGGCGGAGGTCCGGATCCTGCGACTGGTCGAGGACACTGCGGGCCGTGGCGATGGCCGCCTCGTGGTCGGCGATCAGGGCCGAGGCGAGGGCCGGCTCGGCAGAGGGCGCGACGGGGGCCGGGGCCGGGGTCTGGCGCTGCTGTTCCTCGGTCGTCTTGAGCGCCGCCGCGTGCCGTTCGGCCGAGGCGTCGCGCAGGGCCTGCTGGACCGGATCGCCGCCGCCGTCGCAGGCGGCGAGGGCCAGGGCGAGGGCGGGGAGGGCGATCAGGGCCAGACGCATCGGACTATCCTTGAATCCAGTTGGGCATCCAGCCTTCGTGCATTTCGCGCAGGTGGTCGAGCGGAATGCGGAACAGGTCGCCGGACATGAAGTCGCGGCCTCTGGCGCGGCCGACGACCGAAGCGTGCAGGCCGGCGGCCTGGGCTTCGGCGATCAGGGTCGAGGGATCGGCGACGGCGACCAGATAGCGGGCCTGGTCCTCGGCAAACAGCAGGATGTGGGCGTGCTCGGCCGAGGTGGCGTCCAGCTCGATGCCGCAATCCGACGCCAGTGCCATGTCGGCCGCCGCACCGATCAGGCCGCCGTCGGAGAGATCGTGGACGCAGGTCAGGGCGCCGGCCTCGATGCGCTCCCGCACGAAGTCGCCAGTTTTGCGCTCCAGCGCCAGATCGACGGGCGGGGGGGCGCCGTCCTCGCGCCCCAGCACTTCGCGGAGATAGAGGGAGGCGCCCAGCTCGCCGCGGGTCTCGCCGATCAGGACCAGGGTCTCGCCCTCGGCCATGCCGCCGAAGCCGACGGTGACGTCATAGTTGGGCAGTAGGCCGACCGCGCCGACGGTCGGGGTCGGCGGAATGGCGACGCCATTGGTCTCGTTGTAGAGGCTGACATTGCCGCTCACGACGGGGAAGTCGAGCACGTGGCAGGCCTCGGCCATGCCGTCGATGGCGCGGACGATCTGGCCCATGATCTCGGGCCGCTGCGGATTGCCGAAATTGAGGTTGTCGGTGATGGCGATCGGGCGCGAGCCTACAGCGGTCAGATTGCGCCAGGCCTCGGCCACGCACTGTTTGCCGCCCTCATAGGGGTCGTTCTGGACATAGCGGGGGGTGCAGTCGCTGGTCACGGCCAGCCCCTTGTCCGTGCCGTGGACGCGGACCACGCCGGCGTCGGCGCCGGTGGCCGAGTCGTGCAGGGTGTCGGCCATGACGTGGCGGTCGTACTGCTCCCACAGCCAGCGCTTGGAGGCCATGTCGGGGCAGCAGACCACGTTCAGCACGGCGTCGGGCCAGCTGTCGGGGGCGGGGACGTCCTTGGGATCGATGCGGGGGTGCAACTCGGGCTGGACCCAGGGCCGGTCATAGAGGGGGGCGTCGTCGAACAGGGGGGCGAGCGGCACGTCGCAGACGACCTTGCCGTGATGGTTCAGGACCAGCCGCCCGGTGTCGGTGGTGCGGCCGATGACGGCGGCATCCAAGCCCCACTTCTTGAAGATGCGATAGCCGTCTTCCTCGCGGCCCGGCTTGAGCACGGCCAGCATGCGCTCCTGGCTTTCGGACAGCATCATCTCATAGGCGGTCATGCCGGTTTCGCGCTGGGGCACGGCGTCCATATCGAGCTCGATGCCGACGCCGCCCTTGCCCGCCATCTCGACCGAGGAGGAGGTCAGGCCGGCCGCGCCCATGTCCTGGATGGCGGCGACGGCGCCCGAGGCCATCAGTTCGAGCGTGGCCTCGATCAGCAGTTTTTCGGCAAAGGGGTCGCCGACCTGGACGGTGGGGCGCTTGGACTCGGACTCATCGTCGAACTCGGCCGAGGACATGGTGGCACCGTGGATGCCGTCGCGGCCGGTCCTGGAGCCGAAGTAGACGACCGACAGGCCGGGCCCGGGGGCGGCCGAGTAGAAGATGCTGTCGGCCCTGGCGAGGCCCACGCACATGGCGTTGACCAGGATGTTGCCGTTGTAGCCGCGGTGGAAATTGGTCTCGCCCGCGACGGTCGGCACGCCCACGCAGTTGCCATAGCCGCCGATGCCCGAGACCACGCCCGACACCAGGCGGCGGGTCTTTTCATGCTCCGGGTCACCGAAGCGCAGGGCGTTCAGCAGGGCCACGGGCCGGGCGCCCATGGTGAAGACGTCGCGCATGATGCCGCCCACGCCCGTCGCCGCGCCCTGATAGGGCTCGATGAAGCTGGGGTGGTTGTGGCTTTCCATCTTGAAGATGCAGGCGTCGCCGTCGTCGATGTCGATGACACCGGCGTTCTCGCCCGGACCGCAGATGACCCGGGGGCCCTTGGTCGGGAATTTGCCGAGGTGGATCTTTGACGATTTGTAGGAGCAGTGCTCGGACCACATGACCGAGAAGACGCCCAGTTCGACGTCATTGGGCTCTCGCCCCAGCCGGTCGAGGACGACCTGATACTCGGCGGGGGACAGGCCGTATTCGGCGGCCAGTTCGGCCATGGATTTCGATGCGCTCATGGCTGGCGCTTCTAGCGAGGTTCGGGGCCGGAGTCAGCCTTGGGGATCGGCCGGCGGCGCATTTCTGGCAGGCTGAAGGCGGAAGCTGAGGATGACGGCGGCGACCAGCACGGCGACGGCCGCGGTCAGGGCGACGTAGGCCAGCGGGGCATTGCGCGGTTGCTCGGCCACGAACACCGCCAGCAGGCCCCAGGAAATCGGCAGGGCAAAGGCGATCTGGCGCAGGCGGGCCGTCACGATCAGGGCCGTCACGGCGACGACGACGACGGCGAGGATGGCCCACAGCGTCGGCGGCAGGACGTCGGGCAGGGCCTGATTGCCGGTCACGACGGTGAGCAGATTGACCGGGGCGGCGACGGTCAGCCAACCGGCCAGCAGCATCAGCGGCCAGGCGGTCAGCCACAGCTCGGGATCCTTTCGACCCATGGCGCGGATCTGGCGCGCCTTGAGCAGCAGCGGGATCAGGATCACCAGCAGGGAGGCGAAGATCAGGATGATGGTGGTGGTCTCGGCATCCAGCGCCGCGGCGACAACCCACCAGCCGATGCCCAGCAGGGCGCCGACGGCGGGCCAGCCCAGGCTTTCGGTCAGGGGACGGTCACGACCCTGAGGCAGGAGCTGGAACACGGCATGGGCGAACAGGCCCAGATAGATCAGGCCCCAGATGGCGAAGGCGTAGCTGGCGACCCTGAGCGTCTCGTCGCTGTCGGCCGAGAACTCCGCCGGGCTCTGGCCCCAGCCTATGGCGGTCTGGGAATAGCCGATGGCGATGGCGAAGATCACCGCCGACAGCAGGATCAGGCGGCGAAGGAGGCTGGTGGACAGGGACTCTGGCGTTTGCATGACGGCATTACGCACCGGAACGGCAAAGGTTCAATAGAGGGACGCTATGCCGCGTCCAGCACGCTGCGGAACAGGGTGGCGCCGTCGGCGGAGCCGAGCTCGGCCTCGAAGGCGCGGTCGGGGTGGGGCATCATGCCCAGCACATTGCCGCGGGCGTTCTGGATGCCGGCGATGGCATTCACCGAGCCATTGGGGTTGTCGACATAGCGGAACACGACCTGGCCCTCGCCCTCGATCCGGGCCAGGGTTTCGGCGTCGGCGAAGAAGTTTCCGTCGCCATTGCCCTGGGTCATGATGACCTCGGACTGGTCCTGATAACCGGCGGTGAAGCGGGTGTTGCGGTTGGCGATCTCGAGCGAGATCGGCTTGCAGACGTATTTCAGGCCGGCGTTCTTCAGCAGGGCGCCGGGCAGCAGGCCGGCCTCGCACAGGATCTGGAAGCCGTTGCAGATGCCGACCACGGCCACGCCGTCATCGGCCGCCTTCTTGACCGCCTGCATGATCGGCGACTGGGCCGCCATGGCGCCACAGCGCAGATAGTCGCCATAGGAAAAGCCGCCCGGCAGGACGATCAGGTCCAGACCCTCGGGCAGGGTGGTGTCCTGGTGCCAGACCATGTCGACGCGCGCGCCGGTCGATCGCTCGACGGCGACCTTGCAGTCGCGATCACAGTTGGACCCGGGAAAGACGATGACGGCTGCGCTCATGGCGCGGGCGTGTAGCAGGGTTCGCGGGTGTTGTCAGGAGCCGAGCCGGGGCGGGCGACAGGCCGATGCAGAAAAGCCGTGGCGGACGCGCCGGAAGCCTGCTTCTATCCCGGTCTGCCCCTTTCACTCCCTCCGAGCCTCCCATGCGCCTTCTTGCCCTGATCGGTGTTCTGACCCTGATGTTCGTCGGCGGGGCGGTGGCCCAGGCGCAGATGACGGTCCGCGAATTCAACCAGATCGCCGCCAATGCGCCCCGGGATCCGTCGGCCTTGCTGCGGCCGTCCGTCCGGCGCGCCGCCAACGCCGTGCAGGGCGCTTTCGAAGCGGCGCGGGCCGAGGAGGCCGCCGCCCGGCGGGCCGGTCGCACGCCGCCCTATTGCATGCCTGAACGGATTCGGCTGTCGCCGGACGAAATCGTGGCGCGCATGCAGGCGGTTCCGGCGGCGCGGCAGAACCAGACCCTCAACCAGGCTGTGCGCAGCTGGATGGTCGAACGCTACCCCTGCCGCTGACGGTTCTCGCGGGGCATCACGCCATGATCCGCACGGTCGTGACTGCAGGCCTGGTCCTGGCACTGGGCGCCTTCCTGCTGACCTGGCTGGAGGTGCAGAAGACCACGCGCGTGATTGCACCGGATGTCTATGTCGCCGTCGTCGCGGCGCTGTTCGCGGTCGGAGGCCTCTGGCTGGGGTGGAGGATGGCGGCGCGTCGGTACGGGCCCGACTTCATCCGCAACGAGGCGGCGGTTCGGTCGCTGGGCCTGACCGGGCAGGAGATGCGGGTGCTGGCGGAGCTGGCGTCCGGTCGGGCGAACAAGGAAATCGCCCGGACGCTGGGACTGTCCCCCAACACGGTCAAGACTCATCTGGCTCATCTGTTTGGCAAGCTGGAGGCCAGCACCCGCACCGAGGCGGTGGCACGCGCACGCGACCTGGGCCTCATCCCCTGAACGGGCGACGGCACGAATTCACCCGTTCGGGTGATAGGCGTCAGCCCGATCCCGGCGCACTGTGGGGCGTCACAACAGCGGGGAGGCCGTCATGGCGCGCATTATCTTCATCTACGGGCTGGTTGCCGGCCTGATCATCATCGCCGGGATCATTGGCACGATCGTGCTGGCGGGCGACCAGCCGCACGGCAATGTCTGGCTGGGCTATCTGATCATGCTGCTGGGCATGTCGGCGGTCTTCATGGGGGTGAAGCGCTATCGCGACCGGGAACGCGGCGGGGTGATCCGCTTCCTGCCGGCGCTGGGCGTGGGGCTGGCGATCGCCCTCATGGCCTCGCTGGCTTATGTGCTGGTCTGGGAGATCTATCTGGCGGCGACCGACTATGCCTTCATGGACCAGTATATTGCCGCGACCCTTGAGACGCGGCGCGCCGAGGGTCTGTCGGGCGAGGCCTATCGCACGCTGGAGGCCAGCTATCGCGAAATGGCGGTCGCCTATCAGTCGCCGTTGTACCGCCTGCCGCTGACGTTTGTGGAGATATTCCCGGTCGGTCTGCTGGTCTCTGTGGTCAGTGCCATCCTGCTTCGCAACAGCCGCTTTCTGCCGGCGAAGGCAAGAGCATGAGCGCGGACTTCGATGAGACTTTCCGGGTGCTGCGGCCACTGCTGCTGGCCCATGCGGACGGCCTGCGGGTGACGCGCGACGCGCCCGGCGATCTGGTGGTGAGGACCCCGGACGTGGACGCCAAGGGCGAGCCGGGGTGGTTCGGGACGGTGACCGTGAAGAAGAGCTACGTCGCCGTCCATCTGCTGCCCCTCTACGACCACCCCGCCCTGGCCGAGGATCTGTCCCCCGGGCTGGCGCGACGGCGCCAGGGCAGGACCTGCTTCAACTTCAAGCGTGTCGAGCCCGAACTTTTCGAGGAGTTGTCGGCGCTGATGGCCCGCGTCCGGCGCATGGTCGATGCGGCCCAGACCTGAAGCGGATTGTCAGCCCGCGTTCTCATAGGTCGCGGTGATCGACGCCTTGGCCAGGGTGTGGAAATGCAGGTTGAAGCCGAATACGGCGCCTGAATTGTCGGGCGTGACCTCCAGCCGGTCGGTGTCGACGGCGAAGACGGTGAAGATATAGCGGTGCGGGCCGTGGCCGGGGGGCGGGGCGGCGCCGCCAAAGCCGGGCTCGCCAAAGTCGGTGCGGCCCTCGACCGCGCCGGAGGGCAGGGGGCCGCCCGCCGCGACTTCGCTGACGTCGGCGGGGATGTTGGCGACCGTCCAGTGCCAGAAGCCCGAGCCGGTCGGCGCATCCGGATCATAGCAGGTGATGGCGAAGGATCTGGTGCCCTCGGGCGCGCCGGACCACTTCAGATGCGGCGAGGTATTGCCCTTCGCCTGGACCTGGGCATCGGGCAGAACGCCGCCGTCGGTGATGTCGGTGGAGGAGAGGGTGAAGGTCATGGGGGCTCCTGTCGCTACGGGTCCCTTTGCAAATGGGAGGGAGGCGGCAGGGTTCCCGCCGCCTACTCCACCTCGATCCGGTAGCTTTCGATCACGGTGTTGGCGAGCAGGGTCTCGCACATCTTCTTGACCTCGGCCTCGACGTCGTCACCGGCGTAGTCGAACTGGATCAGCTTGCCGACGCGGGCCTCGGTGACGCCGGTCCAGCCCAGACCATTGAGGGCGCCCTCGACGGCCTTGCCCTGCACGTCCAGCACGCCGGGCTTGAGGAAGATGTGAACCTTTACTTTCGCCATATCAGTGCAGTCCCCCCTGAATCACGGTCGGCATATCCTTCATGATGCCGAGGCGGCGGGCCACCTCGGTATAGCTTTCGATGACATTGC
>JAHJYN010000253.1 GCA_018826885.1 Alphaproteobacteria bacterium
GGCCTCCAGCGGCAGGCCGCGCGACAGCAGCCAGTTCTGCATCAGGTCGATCTCGGCTTCCTGACTGAGCGCGATGCGGCGGCCGATGGCCCGGACGGCGGGCGAACTGGCCCGGGTCTGCAGCAGTTCGACCATTTCCACGGCCTGACCGTGGTGGACGATCATGTGCTGCATGAAGCGCACGTCTTCGTCTGTGTAGGTGGTGCGGCTGAGGTCGACGGCCTCGGCGGCCGTGATCTGGCGCGAGGCCGCGCCGGGCGCGCCCGGGTTGACGATCGGGGCTGCTGCCGGGTCCTGAACGACCGGGTCCTGGCCGATAATCAGACCGGCCAGGGCAATGCCCAGATAATGCAACAAGACGCGAACCCTTACCCGTTTCAGACGCGGGGCAGACTAGGTCCGCAACGGCCGGACACGCAAGGACAAAGGCCCCTGCCCCAACCTTACAAATCGCTCATGTTCGGCCGCGGCGGCGCGTGATCCTAGATGTGGATCACCCGGCCGTAGGCATCCAGCGCGGCCTCGTGCATGGCCTCGGACATGGTCGGATGCGGATAGACGATGCCGTGGATGTCTTCTTCCGTTGCCTCAAGCGTGATGGCGGTGACATAGCCCTGGATCATCTCGGTGACCTCAGCGCCGATCATATGGGCCCCGATCAGGGCGCCGGTCTTGGCGTCGAAGATCGTCTTGACGAAGCCCTCGGTCTCGCCCGAGGCGATGGCCTTGCCGTTCACCTTGAAGGGGAAGCGGCCGATCTTGACCTCGCGCTTTTCCTCTTTCGCCTGCTGCTCGGTGATGCCGACCGAGGCGACCTGGGGCTGGGCATAGGTGCAGCCGGCGATGGGCGAACGGACGTTGGGCGTTTTGAACCCGGCGATATGTTCGGCGGCGTGGATGCCCTCGTGCGAGGCCTTGTGCGCCAGCCACGGCGCGCCGGCGCAGTCGCCGATGGCGTAGAGGCCCTTCACATTGGTCTGGCAGTGGCCGTCGATGGTGATGTGGCCGCGGTCCATGTTGACGCCCAGCGCCTCCAGACCGATGCCGTCGGTATTGGCGGTGATGCCGACCGCCGAGATACAGACCTCAGCCTCCAGCGTTTCGGCCTTGCCGCCCGCCTCGATGGCGACCTTCACGCCCGACTTGTCCTTGGTGACCTTGGTCACCTTGCAGCCAGTGCGGAATTTCATGCCGCGCTTTTCGAACGCCTTCTGCGCGGCTTTCGAGACCTCGATGTCCTCGACCGGCATGATGCGATCGACGGCCTCGACCACGGTGACCTCGGCGCCGAGCGCCCGATAGAAGCTGCCGAATTCGATGCCAATGGCGCCCGAGCCGATCACGACGATGGATTTGGGCATGAATTTCGGCGCCATGGCCTCGCGATAGGCCCAGATGCGGTCACCGTCGGCTTCCAGTCCAATCTGCGGAATGGCCTTGGCGCGGGCGCCGACGGCCAACATGACGGCTTTCGCTTCAACCGTGCGGCTGCCACCGGCCTTGAGGTCGATGACGACCTTGGGCGCGGTCTTGCCCTTTTCCAGTTTCGCCGTGCCCTCGATGACCTCGATCTTGTTCTTTTTCATGAGGAAGCCGACGCCGCTGTTCAGCTGTTTGGCGACGTTGCGCGACCGCTGGATGATGGCGTCGAAATCGAACCCGACCTTGTCGGCGCTGAGGCCATAGTCCTTGAGGTGGCTCAGGCTCTCGTATTTTTCGCCGGACTTGAGGAGCGCCTTCGTCGGGATGCAGCCCCAGTTCAGGCAGATGCCGCCCAGGTTCTCACGCTCGACGATGGCGACCTTCTGGCCCAGCTGGCTGGCGCGAATGGCCGCCACATAGCCGCCCGGGCCCGAGCCGATGACGATGAGATCGAAGGTGTCAGCCACAGTGTCGTCCTTACGCCAGCATCGTCACGGGGTTTTCGATCATCGGCTTGAAGGCCTGCAGGAAACGGGCGCCGATGGCCCCGTCGACCACGCGGTGATCGCAGGTCAGGGTGACGGTCATGACGGTGGCGACCGCCAGGCTTTCGCCACGCACGACGGGGCGCTTCTCCCCTGCCCCGACGCTCATGATCGCGCCCTGGGGCTCGTTGAGGATCGAGGCGAAGGACTTGATGCCAAACATGCCGAGGTTCGAGACCGAGAAGGTGCCGCCCTGGAACTCCTCGGGCTTCAGCTTGCGGTCGCGGGCCCGCTTGGCCAGGTCCTTGGCCTCGGTCGCGATCTCGGCCAGCGATTTGGTCTCGGCCTTGCGGATGATTGGGGTGATCAGGCCGCCGTCGATGGCGACCGCCATGGCGACATCGGCATGGTGGTGCAGGGCGATGCCTTCCGGCGAATAGCTGGCGTTGGCTTCGGGCACGGCCTTCAGGGCCATGGCCACGGCTTTCATGATGAAGTCGTTGACCGAGACCTTGATGCCCTGCGGCTCCAGCAGCGCATTGACCTGGGCGCGGGCGGCCAGCAGGCCGTCGATCTCGCAGTCGATGGTCAGCGGGAAGTGCGGCACGTCGCGGAAGCTGTCGGTCAGGCGGCGGGCGATGGCCTTGCGCATGCCGTCCAGCGGGATCAGGTCGTAGCTGCCGTCCGGGATGCCCATCTGGGCCAGCGACTGAACCTTGCGGGGTTCGCCAGCGGCGGCCGTCGAGGCCGCGGCGGTGCTGCCCTTCGCACCCTCGACGTCGCGCTTGACGATGCGCCCGTGCGGGCCCGTGCCCTTGACCGACTTGAGATCGACGCCGTTCTGCGCGGCGATACGCCGGGCCAGAGGCGAGGCAAAGATCCGCTCGCCGTCCTTCGCGGGAGCGGGCGGCGCCTTGGTGGCTTCGGCCTTGTCTGCCCCGGCTTCAGGCTTGGGCTCGACCTTCGCTTCCGCCTTGGCCTCCTCCTTCGCGGGCTCGGCCTTCTTGGGCGCGGGCGCGGCGTCGTCGCCGGCCAGACGGGCGATCGGGGTGTTGACCTTCACGCCCTCGGTGCCGGCCTCGACCAGAATCTCGAGGACTTCGCCTTCGTCGACGGCCTCGACCTCCATGGTCGCCTTATCGGTCTCGATCTCGGCGATCACATCCCCGGCAGAGACGGTGTCGCCGACCTTGACGTGCCATTTGGCCAGAACGCCCTCTTCCATCGTCGGGGACAGGGCGGGCATCAGAATGTCGGTCATGCGGCGCTCACTCCTTCTCGACGAGGGTCTGGACGTCGTTGCGCTTCAGGATTTCCGAGAA
>JAHJYN010000032.1 GCA_018826885.1 Alphaproteobacteria bacterium
ATATATCTAGCAGTGACGCGGCAGACTTGATGGCGTCCACCGCAGGAGGGCGGGCGTATAAGACCCCGGGGCGCGGGTGTCAACGCCGTCGGCGTGCTACCGGGCCCCAGAAAGAGACCGTGGAGCCATGACCGAGCCCCTGACCCCTGCCGATCTCGAGCCCGACACGGCGGCTTCCGGCGCGCCCAAACGTCATGCGCCGCGGTCGATGAAGGACTGGGCCCTGCGCCTGTCGCCCATCCTGGCGCTGGGGGCGCTGGTCATTCTGGCCTTTGCCATGGGCTGGAACAAATATCTGTCGATGGAGATGCTGCGCGAGCACGGGCTGAATCTTCAGGCCTTTGCCGCCGAGCAATTCCTGCTGGCGCTGGTAATCTTCATCGCCGTCTATGCGCTGGCCACCGCCAGCACCATTCCGGGGCCCGTCTTCCTGACCCTGCTGGGCGGGATGATGTTCGGCCCGCTGGTCGGGGCGCTGGCCCAGGCGACCGGAGCGACGCTGGGCTCGATCGCCATCTATATGCTGTATCGCAGCGCCATCGGCACCTGGCTGCGCGCCAAGTTCGAGGCCGATGCGGGGATGATGCACAAGATCGCCACCGGCATCGACCGCAACGCCTTTGTCACCCTGTTGACCCTGCGGCTGATCCCCAGTGTGCCGTTCGTGCTGATCAATGCCACGGCCGGCATGGTCGCCGCCCCGCTGCGCCCCTATATCGCCGCGACCTTTCTGGGCCTGTTGCCGTCGACCTATATCTACACCTGGATCGGGTCGGGGCTGGGCGACCTGTTGCAGCAGGGGGTCCAGCCGGACCTGAACATGCTGGTCTCCAAATTCTTCTGGCCTTTGATGGGTGTGGCCTTCCTGTCGATCCTGCTGCCCATCCTGATCAAGGGCGGTCAGGCGTGGTACAAGAGTCGCCAGAAGAGGACGGCATGACGGCGACCGCGGACCGGGTCTATCGCTGGGCGGTGAAGCCCCTGACGGCGCTCAGGGCCCGGGCTGACGCGACACCCGCGGCCGCCTCCGGCGCGCGTGTCATCTCGGGTCTGGCCTTCCGCCTGCTGCTGCTGACCGTGATCTTCACCTTTGCCGTCGGCGCCCTGATCATCGTGCCCAATGCCGCCAGCTTCCATGAGCGCTGGTTGCGCGACCGGCTGCAGGCGGCCGAGCTGGCCTCCACGGCGGTCGAGGCCCTGCCCTACAGTATGGTCGACGATGAGGTGGCCGAGCAGTTGATGACCATCGGCGGCGTTCAGGCCGTGGTGGTCGGGGATCAGGGCGTGCGCCGCCTGTTGCTGCAGGCGCCCAATCTGCCGCGCACGCCCGACGTTATCGACCTGAGGGGACGGGGCACCTGGGCGCGGGTGGTCGAGCCGTGGCGCACCCTGTTCGGCCACCCCGACCGGTCGATCCGGGTGCAGGCCCGGCCCCGCTATCGCTCGGGCGACTATGTGGAAATCCTCGCGCCCGCCGAGCCGCTGAAGCAGGAGCTGCGCGCCACCCTGGTCAACAGCCTGATCACCGCCGTTCTGGTCGCGGGGCTGGCGGGTCTGATGCTGTATGCGGCGCTGGCGGTGCTGGTGCTGCGGCCGCTCAACCGGGTGACGCGCTCGATCGAGCGCTTTGCCGGCGATCCTGAGTCCGACCCCGAGACCCCCTCCAACCGCCGTGACGAGATCGGTCAGGTCGAGCGCGAACTGGCCCGCATGCAGGGCGAGGTGCGCCTGGCCCTGCGCTCTCGCGCCCGTCTGGCCGCACTCGGCGAGGCGGTGGCCAAGATCAATCACGACCTGAGAAACATGCTGAGCGCCGCCCAGATCGCCTCGGACCGGATGGCCGATTCCGCCGACCCCGCGGTGGCGCGCGCCCTGCCGCGGCTGGAGCGGGCACTGGGCCGGGCCACGGCCCTGACCCGCAATGTGCTGGACTATGGCAAGACCGAAGAGCCCGAGCCGCAACTGCGCCGCGTGCCGCTGGGGCCCGCCGTCACCGCCGCCGCCCAGGATGCCGGCCTGGAGCACAGCGACGTCAAACTGGTCCGCGCCCTGCCCGCCCGTCTGGCCGTGACCGCCGACCCAGACCAGTTGCACCGCATCCTCGTCAATCTGATGCGGAATGCCCGTCAGGCCCTGAGCGACACGCCCGAGGCTGTCAGCGGTACCCGCCCGCCGCGCCTCAAGATCGCCGCCGAAGCCCGGGGCACCCGTGTCCACATCCGGCTGGAAGACAATGGCCCGGGCATCCCCCCGCGCGTCGAGGAGCGGCTGTTCCAGGCCTTTGTCACGGGCGCCGGGCGGGAAGGGTCGGGTCTGGGACTGACCATTTCGCGTGAGCTGGCCGAGGCCCAGGGCGGGACGCTGCGGCTGGTGTCGACCGGACCGCAGGGCACGGTCTTCGAACTGGTGCTGAACGCCTGAGCCGGTCCATGAGGAAACTTTCACAGGCTTGACCGTTGCGCATGGGCTATGTGTGTTCCCTCGGAGGACCCCATGATTTCGCTTCTGACCGTTTCCGCCGTCCTGATTCTGGGTAACCCCGTGCTCCAGGACCCCGCCCGCCCGCCGGCGCAGGACCCTGTCGTCCAGCAGGACACCGGTGATGACGAAACCCACCGGCTGAACGCCCGGGTGCTCACCCAGCTTGAGGGCGCGGACGCCATCGAGGCGCAGGGGCGTGCCGCCTATGAGGCCGCCATCGCCGAGCGCGAGGCCCGGATCGCAGAGATCGAGGCCGAGGCCGCACGCGAGCGCGCTGCCTATGAGACCCGCATGGCCGAATACCGCGCCGAGGTGGCGGCGGCCGAAGCCCGTCAGGCGCGGTGGCGTGATCAGGTTGCGGCCTGCGAACGCGGCAATCGCGCCGCCTGCGCCGGGAACTGACCTCTCCGACACGACGACGATTGATGCCGCTGTGAAGCCGTGACAGCCTCCGTCTCCGGACGGTCGGGGGATACAGAATGGCAAATCGGGGCGGACCCTGGACCTCGCGTCGCGGCGTGCTGATCGGCGCAGGCCTCGCCGCCGCATGGCCCGGCATGGGCACGGCCCGCGCAAGCGATCATCCGACGGTGCAGACCCGCCACGGCCCGGCGCGCGGGCTCGTCGATCAGGATGTGCAGGTCTTCCTCGGCATCCCTTACGGTGCCGACACCGGCCCCCGGCGGTTCGCGCCACCGGTCCCGCCTGCACCCTGGACCCTACCGTTTGAGGCCACCGCCTATGGCCCCTCCGCCCCGCAGCGGGCCGAGGCCGGGGCGACCTCCGAGGACTGTCTGCGCCTGAACGTCTGGACACCGGCCCGCGTCGAGCAACCGCGTCCGGTGGTCGTCTACATCCACGGCGGCGCCTATGCGACCGGCTCGGGCTCCAGCCCCCTGACCGACGGGGCGCGGCTGGCAAGGCGTCAGGGTCTGGTGGTGGTGACGGTCAACCACCGGCTGAATGCGCTGGGCTATGGCTATCTGGCGCGGCTGGCCGCAGCGCAGGGGATCTCCGGCTTCGAGGCCAGCGGCAATCTGGGCCAGCTGGACCTGGTGCTGGCGCTGGAATGGGTGCGCGACAGTATCGCGGCCTTCGGCGGGGACCCGTCGCGCGTCACCCTGATCGGCCAGTCCGGCGGCGGCGCCAAGATCGCCACCCTGATGGCGATGCCGCAGGCGCGCGGCCTGTTCCACCGGGTCATGACCATGAGTGGCCAGCAGGTCACCGCCTCGGGCCCGCTGAATGCCACCCGTCGCGCCGGGGTGTGGCTGGAGGCCCTGGGCCTCGCGCCCGATCAACTGGGTCAGCTGCGCACCCTGCCCGTCGAGCGCCTGATCGAGGCCACCCGGGCCGAGGATCCGATCCTCGGTGGCGGCCTCTATTTCGGCCCAGTGCTGGATGATCGGGTGCTGACCCGCCACCCCTTCTATCCGGAAGCGCCCGCCCTGTCGGCGCACATCCCGATGATCATCGGCAACACCCGGGAAGAGACGCTGGCCTTCCTCGGCAATGACCCGGCCAATCGCGACCTGACATGGGCCAGCCTGCCGGGCCGGCTGACGCCCGCCCAGTTGCGGATCGATGTGGCGCCGGAGGCGGTGATCGCCTTCTACCGCGACCTCTATCCGGCGATGTCACCCGATGAGGTGCTGATCCGGGCCACCACTGGAGGCCGCTCGTGGCGTGCGGCGGTGATCGAGGCCGAGGAACGCGCGCGACAAGGCAGCCCCGCCCGGGTCTATCAGCTGGACTGGCCCGCCCGCCTGCCCAACGGCCGCACCGGGGCCTTTCACACCTCCGACATTCCGCTGGTGTTCGACACCTTGGCGGCCGAGGGCTCGGGGGCCATCGGACCCGAGGCGCAGGCCGTCGCTGATCTGATGAGCGGTTTCGTCGCCCGCTATGCCGCGACCGGCGACCCCGGTGGCCAAGGCCTGCCGGACTGGACGCCGTATTCGCTGGAGCACCGCGAGACCCTGATCCTCGACCGGCCGCCCCGGATGGAGAACGACCCGCGCGGCGCCGAACGCGCCTGGTTTGGCCGCATCCCCTACATCCAGCCGGGAAGCTGATTCCGGTCAGACCGCCGGGGCGTGGAGGGCGTCTGTCCGGGCCAGCCAGGCATCGAACCGGGTGCAGACGGTGCGGACGAAGGGCGCGGCGGCCTCGGGGATGCGAAAGCCGTCCGCCGTCCGTTCGATCAGGCCCTCGGCCTCGAGGTCGCCCATGCCGGCCACGATCCCGGCCAGCGACTGCGCCCGGTCGCCGAACCGCTGGCGCAGGCCGGCCTCCGAATAGGTGAGATCGCACATCAAGCGTTCGATGACATGGGCCCGCAGCCGGTCGTCATCGCTCAGACCGACGCCGCGCGCTGTCGCCCGTCCGCCCGAAGTGATCCGTGCCCGGTAGTCGGCGACCCCGGTGGCATTCTGGGCATAGCCCTGCGGCAGGCGACTGATGGCCGAGGCGCCGAGGCCGATCAGGGCGTCGGCGCCATCCGTCGTATAGCCCTGGAAGTTGCGATGGGCCGGGGCCCGGGCCAGGGGGTCGTCCGGGCGGGCGAAATGGTCCAGTCCGACTCGCCCATAACCCGCCTCCACCAGCCGCCGGGTCGCCAGTGCTGCCAGCCGCAGCCGCGCCTCGAACCCGGGCAGGGCCGCATCAGGGATCAGCCGCTGATGACGGATGCGCTCCGGCAGATGGGCATAGCCGAACACCGCCAGCCGGTCCGGCTGAAGTGCCAGGGCCTGATCCAGCGTGTCGGCCAGCCGCGCCTCGGTCTGGTGCGGCAGCCCATAGACCAGATCGATATTGAGCGCCGCAATACCCGCGCGACGCAGATCCTCGACCACGGCCCGGGTCGTGTCGAACGACTGCTGCCGGTGGATGGCGGCCTGCACCTCGGGGCTGAAGTCCTGGACGCCGATCGACACCCGGTTGACCCCCGCCTGCGCGAAGGCGTCGGCCCGGGCTGCATCCATGAAGCGCGGATCGATCTCGACGGCGAACTCGGCCTCGTCGGCCAGGTCGAAGCGGGACCGCAGGCGCCGGGCCAAGGCCAGGATCTGATCCGGCTGAAGACTGTTGGGAGACCCGCCGCCCCAGTGCAGATGCGTGACCCGCCGGCGCGGGCCGAGAAGGTCGGCGACCGCCCCGATTTCCGTCTCCAGCGCCTCGAGATAGCCGGCGATCGGCGCCGGGGTGTTCACCACGGTGGTCGCGCAGCCGCAGTACCAGCACAGGGCGCCGCAGAAGGGGATGTGCACATAGAGCGACAGGGCCGCCGCCTCCGGCAGGGCGGCGAGCCACGCCCCGGACTGGTCCGGACCGACCGTAGCGTTGAAATGCACCGCCGTGGGATAGCTGGTGTAGCGCGGCGTGGGGGCCCGGAGGCGCTCCGGCGAGGGCGAGGGCGAGGGCGTCATGCCCGTCCCGTGCCCCGTCCGCACGGGCCGCGCATTGAGATGGATCAAATCCCGCGCAGACCTGCGCGCGGATGGTCCAATCGATCAATGTCAGGAAAAAATGGCGCACCCGGAGCGATGAGACCGCTTTCACCTCTGAGGCCGACCCAAGCCATTGGTCTCACAGAAAAATAATAATAAGCAATCGTTTACAAACTTGCGTCTTGAAAACGGCGTTGTAAATCTCGCTGTTTAACCGGTGTGAGTGGGTCGAGTGGGTAGAAAGCGAAGCGTCGGCAACGAGCGGCTGGGGGATTACGTCCAGCGGCGATCCGGCGGTGTTCTAGAACTCCGATTTCCAGTGCCGGAAGACGTTGCCTATGGCTTCCCCGACCAAACTGGCCGTCCCCGTAAGCAGATCATTCGCTCGCTCGGCACGTCGGACGTCAAGCTCGCAAATGCTCGGGCGGATATTTTGCGCACCGAGTTGCGTTCGAAGATCGCCACGCTTCGGTCCAGCCGCTCAGCGCTCTCGTTGGACGACTATCTACGGGAGCTGTTGGACTCTGAGATCGCGCATTTCCGCAATGAACACAAGGCGATGAGCAGGGAGATGCTTCAAAGGCCGTCACGTCGCGAGGGCATCGAAGCCCTCGGGTCTTCTCGGCGTCAGTCACAGGCCGACGCCCTTCTATCAATCGACGAACCGGAGAGACGAGCCGTCGCCAGTTGGGCCGCCGAAGCCTACTTCCAGCGGCTTGGGCGCCAGCCGATGGACCAGGACGAGTTCAATGGCGTTTCTGAACGCTGTGCGAGTGTCCTCGTAGACTCGATCATCGCCGTCAATGACATCGTCGCCGGAAAGGCTGCCTTCCCGGAGTCGACCCCGCCGAAGCACTTCGAACGGCTCGCCCCCGTCTCCGAGCGGGCACAGCTGCCCATCTCCCGCTACTTCAAGGATGTCTACCTCCCGGCGCTTATGCGCAAGGGGACAGTGCGAGGCGAGAACACGATCTCGGGCAAGGCGACCGCCGTTCGCTTGTTCACAGAGATCGTTGGCGACCGGACTGTGGCGGAAGTCACGAAGGCCGACCTGTGGACCTTCCACGATGAGCTTTTGCGCCTGCCCAACCCGCGCACCCTGTCCGGAGCTGCACGTTCGCTGCCCGCGCCGGAGCAGATTGAGCTATTGAGCCAGGGCCTCCTGATAGCCAACACGCTCAACCCCAAGACCGTCAACAAGCACCTCACTGGGATCAAGACGATCCTCGACTTTGCGGAACGACGGCGGGACATCGATACGGCCCCCACCCAAGGCGTGCGCGCTGAACTGCCGGAGGAAGATGAAACCGGTCGGGCCTTCACGACCGCCGAACTGAATAGGATCTTCGCCCAGCCGCTTTTCGCGGGATGCAGCGAAGGACTAATGCCCGGTGGCCTGTTCAAAGCTGGCTCGGTCCTTGTGCGAGATGACCGCTTTTGGATACCGCTGGTCCTCTTGTTCACCGGCGCACGGTCCGCCGAGGTCGTCGGACTCGGCACCAACGAAGTGGTGATCGACCATGAGGTGCCGCATTTCGTCTTTGAGCGGACGGAAGTCAGGGGCATCAAGAACAAGCAATCACGTCGGATGGTCCCCGTCCATCAGACGCTTCTCGACCTCGGGTTCGCTGAGTTCGCGAGGGATACAGCCCGCCAAGTTGGCGGTCGCTTCTTCCCGATGGCCGACCAGCTCTACTTCACCGAGGGCGCAACGGGCACGACGCGGCGCAAGTCGCTGTCAAACAGCCTGATCATGCGTCAGTTCAACCGCACGATCCTCAAGGCTGCGGATGCGAAGGCGAACGGGGGCTCGATCAAATGTTTCAGGAACACGTTCGAGCAGGAGTCGACTGCGAGGATCCCCTCGGACGAAATCCGACGCCGACTGACCGGGCGTGACCTTGGCAGCACGGTCCAGATCTACACGCAGAACATACCGACCGACGAGGCCAAGCGAACTGTCCAGCTCCGAACGCTGAAGGGGGAAATCGACCGCATAGTCTACGAGGGGGTCTCCTTCGCGCACCTTTATGCTGGGCGCCGGGGTCCGGTCGCGGCATGACGAGCAGTTTCCCAAGCTGGAGATACGCGAAGAATATCAAACGCTTGGCAGTAAACCGCGATGGGGTCCGTTCGAGCCAGCACGCAGGGTGACGATTGGCCTGTAGACCAGTCGACTCGGCTTAGCCTGGCCTCCTAGGCCAGTCGAAAAATGTCCGTAAAATCTACCGGGGGCGACAACCTAGTAGCCACATCTTGCTGCTCCGAGGATGTCCGCCAAATCACGAGCGCGTCCGCGATATTCCGAGTCTTGCGCCCATTCGACACCCTAAGGCCCACGATCTGCGTGCGCTCAAGGCTTTCCGGCCACCTATCCTCCGCGCATCTGGAACAATCCTCGTGATTTCGCGGACAATCTCGTCGTATCGCGGACCCCGCAGGGCTCATCTCCCCCTATCCCCCCGTCGTTTGTGACCGTTGCATTTCATTTCAAACAATGCCGATACAACCGGATAACGCATGCTGCGTCGCTTGCGAACCGCCGATTAGTTACAGTAATCGTTGCATATTCACGCGGTGGCCCATCACGGAAATCGATTGACACAACGTCGCTATTGTAGATACTCGCGCGTCGGTTGGGGCGGCTGAAAATGATGATGTGGTTTAAGCGGTTATTCTGTAGGCACGCTTGGCTATGGGTCGAGCGGCATAACCGAGAGTTTTGCTGCCGGTGCGGCAAGCCTCGCGACGTCTGAAACGGCGCCAAATGGGGCGGTTGAAGCCGTCCTAACCCACGGTGTGGCAGGTCAACCGGATTTCGGACCACCAGATACAACCGCCAACTGACCACCAGCCTGAAAGGCGGCGTCAAAAGCCTCTGGGGTTACCGAACGAACACCCATTGCCGGGTCAAGAACCACCAGCCGCTCGGCGTCAAAGCCAATGATAAGCCAATAGTGATCCAGTTGGTCTTGGCGGAACATCCAACTTGAAATCTCGAAAGCTCGCGTCTCCACTCCAGCCAGGACGGGCAGGCGTGGTGGAAGTATCGTGGCATATCTCAGTTCCGTCGCAGCGAGTTTCACCCGGACGATAGCGGGCCGACCCACGCGCAGTTCAGCCTTCAGAGAGTCGATGGTGGCGTTTACGACCAGGGCCTCAAGCCCTCGGGAGCTGATAAGGTCTGCGATCTCTCCGAGCGAATATCCGGAAGCATCTCGTGGTGGCGTCTGGGCGTATATTTCCGCGCCTGTGACTGTCCCGGTGTTTGATCCTGACGGTGCGAGCCGTTCCCAGTATTCGATCAGTGCCGCGACGGCGTGAGCGCCGCAGCCGTTTTCCGAGATTTGACGATCCAAGCGGACGTCGAGCAGCAGCATTTCCGCGGGGCGCAGATAAATCTCCCCGCGCGGAATGGCGTTTAGAGCGGGGGTGTTCGCAAAGGCGTTCCGATCAGCGTTCACGGGCGCCAAGATGCACCCTGACAACGCGACAGAGAAGGCCAGGGTAGCGATCACGCGCATGACGAATGTTTGCCGTCGTCTTGGGGGCACGTGATCGCTCCTACTTAGGCTTATCCAGAAACGACGACGATTACGCCTACCAGCACGGCGGCTCCAACGATGACGACCATTGTGGGAACTCGCCCCGCTGTCTTCGCCTGGTCTGCGGGAGTGGCCGCCGCGTGAGACTGGGCCAAAGACACCCGGTCGGCTGTTTGAGGCGCGGGCGCGATGAAGCCCGACCCGGCCTGAGTGGACGGGACTGGATCACGCTCGGTGGCAGAGGCGGTCGAAACGAATGCGAGGGAACAGGCCATCGCCAGTGGGAAGAATAACTTGCGCATTTTCTGTGTTCCGAAACGAGGAGTCGGCAAAAGACCTTGTGCGCCCGCCCGCCGATTTAGCGTCGCCCAGCATGCTTAGCACTGTCGATACAAAGCACAATCATTCACGCGATCCGGCTCTGCTGCGGGCCGAGGCGTCCAGTTCGGCTGGCCCAGCAAGCCGACATCCCGCTTCTCGCCTTCTCGACGTCCGCTAACGACCTGTGACGGACTTTGATCTCAGCCTACCTCGTCTTCGGCGAGCCAATCGTTCGCCACTTGTAATGCCTTGTCGAGTGTCTCGGTCAGGTTCGTTACGCTTGTAGGAAAATCGACCCTTCTGCCAAGACGAGGTAGTCCTCGCCGGTTCTGACCGACGCGAACAACTGTCTGCTGGTCCATTGGCGGATCAATCGAAACATGGACACGCCCCCTGCTGTCGGCGTTAAGGTAGAACATCCGCACTTCGAAGTCCTGATACTCGAAGAACCAGCGGATGGAGTGCGCTTTCGCCCAGTCGGCAAGTGCAGGATCTACTGACTGATACTCGCTCACGAACCCCCCTATCACGCAGGGGATCATATACGGTCGCAGAGCTTAGTCTACCGGAGCCCGCTTTACACACTCAGCAGGCCTTTGAAGCGTCCGCTTTTCGACCGTGCGGCGGGGTTTAGCCTGCGATCCTGCGGTCTAGTCGTATTGAACCAGTGGGAAGAGCGACGTTTGCTCTTGTCACTGTTCCATTAGGTATACCCCCGCGAGACGATGCTACGAGACACATTTGCCGTCTCATATGGATTGATTGAGATTTACGAGACACTAGACTCCTGAAGGTCTGAACCTTTCGAGACGGAGTGAGCGTGGCGGTAGTTGGATATGGGCGCGTGTCGAGCGCCGGGCAAAGCCTGGACGTTCAAGTTGAGCAGCTGAAGGCCGTGCCGTGCGACCGGATATTCACCGAAACTAGGTCGGGGACATCAACCGAGGGGCGAGCCGCCCTCGAAGAGATGATGCGCTACGTCCGCGAGGGGGACGTGCTGGTCGTCACCCGGCTGGATCGTCTGGCCCGGTCGTTGACGGACCTCTCCAGGATCATCGACGAGCTCGGCGCAAAGGGCGTCGGCTTTCGCTGCCTGCAGCAAGGCGCCGTGGACACGACTAAGCCGGAAGGTCGACTGATGCTCCAGCTCTTGGGATCGGTCGCGGAGTTCGAGACCGCGATCCGCAAGGACCGGCAGATGGAGGGTATCGCGAAGGCCAAGGCGGCGGGCAAATACCGGGGGCGCCCCCAGAGCATACAGCGGGAGCAGATTGAAGCGCTTGAAGCTGAAGGACTAGGGCCCACCGCAATCGCCAAGCGGCTGGGGATCGGTCGCTCCAGCGTCTACAGGGTTAGGGGCGCCGACAAGTCTATAATGACGAAAACCGCGTAAAAGTCAATACATCTAGACAAAAATATTGAAATAGCGCGGCGTCCGCGTTTCGGCTATACTGTTATCACAATCGCAGTAGTGATTACGACACATCAGCGATGGTTACGACGCGCGCCTCGGCAGGCAACCGTAAGAGCATACGTGCAGAGGGATCGGCGCCGCACCTCCGGCAAAAACGCGACTCGGAATACAGGACCGGGCGTATGGGCAGCACAAGCGACAGGAATATCGGTAGGGTTCACCGCCTCCGGTTCTCACCTGCGGGGCTCGTTCCCGGAAGTAGATCAAAAAAAGAGAGGGCACTGCATAGCTGCATCCCTCACCCCGAGATCGTTGAAGGAAAGCGGCTCGGGGCGCGCCTGTTTCGACAGGCAACCGGAAGGCCGTAAGGCCGGAGTTCGGAGCGTATGCGATGGGTTCGGTTCCCACCATCGCGCGGCTAGCCAGCCGCAGCGCTCTTCACCAGTTCGACGGGATGATCCCTGATAACTCCCCCTGCATCGAGATCGGCGACACGCCGCGCAGACCCCCTTGAGGTCTCATTCTCGGTGCAGGGGGGGAATAGTGTTCTCTTGGATGATCATCATCGATGGTCTGAGCGTCCATCAGCGGCTTGTGCCTCCGACGATTAAACAAGTGCCGAAGGTGAAGCGCAGTGAGCGAAGCGAACGGCAAGCGCTGAACCTGCAGGCACTGCGCCGCAGGCGCTAACAATCATTAAAAAACAAAAAATACCAAAACGACACCAACACCATCAGGAAGCTCAACGTCACAACGACGGCTTCACCTCAGCCTGAGTCCTTCAGGTCATACATCCCCCTCAACCTTCATAGGACCCATGAACCCCATGTCTCCGGGCAGGAAGCTGCCTGACTCCGTCACAAAGACCATGGCCTGGACTGCCTTCGATCACATTTTCACCGAGGTGGATTGGCGTCTTCGTTTTCAGTGTCTGGACCCCGTCTCCTTCGACGTCGAATACGATGATGCCTACGCCTCGTGCCTTTCCCGGGGTGAGCCCTGGAGGGGCACTCTCCAAGCTCGGTCGTGGATTGCGAACCGTGTCCTTGAGCTGGCGTCGTCCTTCAACAAGACTTTCGTCCGTCGTTGCAGCCTTCAGCTTCCGGAGACACCGGAAGACGCCACTGCTGAAGCCCTGCTCAGCAACCTTGAGCGCCGGATCCGGGACATGGTCCTGGATGAGCTTGTCGACCATTTCGACCAGTCCATCCCGGAGTGGGAGCGTGACATACAGGTCGAGGTCGCTGCCCTTGATGACCCGGATACACGTTGGCAGGTGTCGCGGTTCGTGGGCCTGGATCAGACGGTGTCGGTGGATGCTATGCGTAAAGCGATCCGCTTCGTCTTCTCCAGGACCCATTGGTATCTGAACGAGGTCAAAGGGGTGACGCAGGTCATCCCGGACTGGAGGTTCGAGCAGGTTCGAGCGCTCAGGGCGAGCCTCGACGAACGAACCCGGGCGAGGTCACTGGTTGCCAGGTGCATCGAGACCCTGGTCGACGACCATGCCCGGGAGCAACGTGCAGGGGTGGAGGCAGCCCCCATGACCCGGCTTCGGCTCAAGGCCGAGATCGAGCGCATCTTCCACGAAAAGGGGGTCTGGGGCGTCGTCGAGACAGTCCTGCCCCGTGACAGGTCGCGTCACCATCTCCGGTGTCCAGAGGGGCTGGGAGAGCATCTGGAGGGGCTGGTCCAGCAACAGAAGCAGCGAATGGGTGTGATCTGACCGGGAGTGTGCTGGTGGGAAAGGAGAAGTCCTACCAGCCGTTCGCCTAAAGCCATGAGGGTCCCTTCAGTGCCGACCGTCATTCCGGCTAACCCTTATATCGGCGGGTTCAGGTGCCGTCCCTATAAGGATGTTTCGACCCTGACCATTTCAATGCAACGCTCGGGCGCTGGATTTCGTAATCCCGGAGCGCAGACGCCGACAACCGGTCTAATATCTGGGAATGCGGTTGTGGCGGGCCAAGCCGCTACGGCGTCCTGGCAGCGCCAAGGCAGTCCGGACAGAGGGTATAAGAACTCCAGGGTGCCCCTCGGAGTAGGCGAAAACACCGGTCCGCCGTCTGACTGTCACGGATCAAAAACATCGAGCCCTTATGGGCCGGCGGCTCCCCGCATGAACTGATCCGCGAGCGCTAGTCGACCTCCGGCCAGCGCTCCTTCAGCCGCTCGACCGTCGTCCGCCACTTGGGCGTCGTCGGCTTGCAGACGGTGTTCTGGTTGCCGAACATGCCCAGTTCGTTGACGGCCTGATCGAGGGGAACGGCATGGATCCAGCGCACCGGGACGAACCAGTCGCTGCGCTCGGGATCGTCAATGAAGGCCCTGTGATAGTCGCCCTCTGTCAGGACATCGACCGCAGCCTGTTCCCCGTCCGGGGTGGGGATCGTGAACTCTGCCAGCGGCTGCGCCCGTCCGGTCACCTCGCCTACGCCGACGAAGCCATGGCCCGGGGACTTCACCCATATCCGGTCGCCGACGTTCAGCAGGTTCAGCGTGTTGCTATACCAGGAGCCGCCGCCCGCGCTGATGAAGCCATAGCGGCGCGCCTCTTCCCATGACCGGCGTCCTTCGCCCAGGCCGAAGGAGGCATAGAACTCACCGATCCACGGCTCGCTCTCCCTCACGCCTCGTGCCTTCGGTGCGGCGGTGGCGCTGACCTGGGTGTGGACCGGATCGAGCAGCCAGGCCCGGCTCAACAGCTGCTGGTCGCCATGGTCGAAGACCTGAAAGCACAGCACGTTGATGGCGATGTCGCGCTTGTTCAGATAGGCGACGATCCGCTCGCTGCTGTCATCCAGCGAAGCGGCGACAATGACGATCTGGTGGCTGTCATTGAGCGTCTCCTCGTCCAACGGCTGTCCGAACCGCGCCAGGAAGTCCTCGGCGAGATCGCGTCCCGGGGCGAAGCGACGATAGATCGCGTCGATGTCCTGCGCCTCCAGCCCTTCGACCCACACCGCGTAATCGATGGCCTGAGCGACAACCTCTCGTGGGGTGCGATCCCGCTTAAGCTCGATCAGCACCAAGGCCCCGTCCGGAGCCACGGCGAGCAGGTCGATGAAGCCGCCGGACAGCGTCCGCTCCTGGCGACCGATCAGCATCCACTCGTCAGACAGCATGCGCGGCGCGGCGACGAACATGTCTTCCAGCGCGCGTTCGCTGGGCAGGCGTCCTTCGGCCAGTTGCCGTGGGGTGCCGCCCACCGTCCAGATGGCATATCGGATGGGCATCAGGCGGCCTCTTCGAGTGGTGAAGGGTCGAGAGCGCTGTTGATGAGAGTCTCGATCAGGCGGCTCCGGGTGGCGGCGGCTGCGGTCAGAGTCGCCTCCAGGCGATCGCAGACAACCATCAGCTCATCGACCTTTGCGACTATGCGGCGCTGTTCAGTGAGGGGCGGGAGCGGAAACACCAACTTGGAAAGCGCCCTTCCCGTGAAGTGAGGAATGCCGACCCCTGTGAAGTAGGTCTGCATGATCCCGGCGTCGAAATAGACGAAGCAACACTGCGCAAAGAAGTCGGGATCGAGGTGGGGCCCGGGCCGCACCCGATGCAGGGCCTTTTGAAATACGAGGTTATCGGGGCCTCCGCGCCAAACCGCAGTTCGTCCTATGCCGTGCCCGCCTTCGCAGATCAAAACGTCACCTTCTTGAAGGCGGTATTCATCGAACTCGGCGTCGACGAGCGCGATGGATTTTAGATCGTTGAGCCGTATATCGAACCAATGCACATTCGTATTGCGGAGATACGGGTATGGACGCCCCTTGTTCTTGGCCTTGTCGAGCATCTTTCCAAGGCGGGAGTCGGCTACGTCCTCCACCCTGACCCACCGCCAGCCAAGTGGGATTTCCGCATCCAGCCGGCCCGCCAGCTCAGGAGCATCAATGGCCCTCACTGCCGACGGTTTGTCATTCGGATCCTGGGTTACGAGCCTACCACGCACAGCGAGGTGCAGGATTGACTGTCGCAGTGTCTTGATCTGATCGGGTCTGGTGCTGAGGGCGGGCAGCGCGTCGAGGGCGAAGCGGGCGTCGGCCTGAAAGGTCTCGACATCGGGCGCGTTGAGGCGAGCGAGGCTCGCCGTTGTCAGCTGATCGCGCGTCCCCTCCCGTTCAGACCGAGCGGCCTCCAGTCGGTCGCATAGGCCCATCAGCTCGTCGACCTTGGCAACAATGCGGTGCTGTTCGGCGAGGGGCGGTATGGGTAACAAGATGTTGGAGAGCGAGTCACGATTAAGCGTGGAGCCTTTGATCGCACCCTTGGTGTCGCCCTGTCGGGCAAACTGAGGGAGAACCTTGAAGAGGTAGCCGTCGAGATCAGGAAGGTGCGGGCGGATTGAAATGATCGCTTCGTTGTGAAACGCCGGAACACCGAGTCGCGCGATCTTTCCTATCGTGAGCTTGAAGCTCATCAGCATGGTGCCTGCTGGTTCGGGGTCCGATCCAAATACTTTGTCTCTCGCCTTAGAGCTGACCGTTTCCTTCGTGGCATCTAAAACCCGGCCATCGACCATGTCGGCGATGCTCACCCAAGCGTGATCACCGCTATTCCAAAATGTGGCGTCGTTTCGCGAGGGCGTTCGCCCGGCTGAAAAATCAGCGATGTTGGCGAAGCGCACCCACTCCCAACTTGTGGGAACTTGAAACGGCTGGTCGGCTTCAGCGACGGGAGAAAGCGCGGGCTTGTCTCTGATCCCTCCGGCCTTCGCCAGCAGCAACTTCTCTTTCGCGATCCGCGTCAACAGCTCGGACGCCGGTTCGTCGCCGGCCTCTTGTGGGACGAGTTTGCCGCGCACGGCGAGGTCGAGAATGAAGCGGCGCAGGCGGTTAATGGCTTCGGGGGCGTCCGCGATCCGATCATAGTGAACCAGCAAGCCGTCAGCATTCATCGCGTGAGCGCCTCTTCCAAAATCGTCTTCAACTGATCACGTAATACGGCGGCGACGTCCTCTGCGGCTGCCAGCTCTGCCAGCAGTGTTTGCGGGTCGCCGTGATTATCGGCAACCGCATGCGGGTTCTTGATGTCGAGGTTGTAGCCACGAGCCTTCACTTCGTCTGCGCTCACCTTCCACGCCTGCGGGGTCTCCACTCGGCCCTGACGTTCAGCGCCGCCCCACCAGTCGATACAGTCCTGAAGATGTTCCAGCCTGATTGGCTTGGTCATCGAATAGGCTTTCTGGCTCGCTGGCACCTGATGCTCATAGAACCAGATGTCCCGGGTCGGCTCACCCTTCTCGAAGAACAGCAGGTTGGTGCCGATCGATGCGTAGGGACGGAAGACGCTGTTGGGCAGGCGCACGATGGTGTGCAGGTTGCACTCCTCCATCAGCGCCTCTTTTAGCCGGGTCTTGACCCCTTCACCGAAGAGGGAGCCGTCGGGCAGAACCACGGCGGCGCGTCCGCCCGGCTTCAACAGGCGGATGATCAGAGCCAGGAACAGGTCAGCCGTTTCGCGGGTCTGGAAATGGGAGGGGAAGTTGCTCTCGATCCCGTCCTCTTCCTTTCCGCCGAACGGCGGGTTGGTCAGGACGATGTCGACCCGGTCGGCTTGGCCGTAGCTGATGTAGGGCCGCGCCAGGGTGTTGTCGTGGCGAACGAAGCTGGGGTCCTCGACGCCGTGCAGCAGCATGTTGGTTGTCGCCAGCATGTGGGGAAGGGGCTTTTTTTCGACTGCCCGCAGAGCGGCCTGCATCTCTTGCTCGTCCTCGGGCCGCTTCACATAGCGGTCGCGCATGTGCCGGATGGAACAGGTCAGGAAGCCGCCAGTGCCGCAGGCCGGATCGAACAGGATCTCCCCCGGCTTGGGGTCGATGCGATCGACCATGAAGGCGGTCACAGCGCGAGGCGTGTAATACTCGCCGGAGTTGCCCGCGTTCTGGAGGTCGTTCAGCAGCTGTTCGTAGACGTCGCCGAAATGCTGGCGCTCGGTGAGGTCGTTGAAGTCGACCTCGTTGATCTTGTTGACCACCTGCCGAAGCAGCTGACCCGATTTCATGTAGTTGTAGGCGTCCTCGAACACACCACGGACCACGCGGGCGCGATCCCCGGGCAGGCCGCTGAGCGGCAGGGCCTTCAGCTTTGGGAACAGGGTGTCGTTGACGAAGTCGATCAGCGTCTCGCCGGTCATACCCTCCGGGTCGGCGGCCCATGCGGACCATCGCAGGTGATCGGGGATGGGGGAGCTGTAGTCGTCGCGGAGCAACTCCAGCTCCTGATCCTGATCGTCGATGATCTTGAGGAAGAACATCCAGCACAACTGACCCACACGCTGGGCGTCGCCGTCGACGCCGACATCCTTACGCATAATGTCCTGGATGGATTTGACGAGGGTGCGAATGGACATGGGCTACGCGGACTTTTCATAAAGAGCTGACTGCAGGTCGTGGACAGCGCGCTCATACCCCGGTCGACCGCCGAACGCCTTCACCAACTGCATGGCTGTGCCCATTTGATCGAAGGGCGCGATTTTCAGCACCTGAACATCGTCGAGGTTTAACAAACCCTCGTCCTCATACTTGGTCAGCAGAGCCTCGAGGACTGTCCGCGCCTGCGGTCCGTAGCGCGTGAACACGTCACGCTTTCGGACGCTTTCGGCCCGCTCGTGGCGCGTCAGGGGCGGTTGGTCGAAGGCGACGTGACAGACGAGATCGAAGGGATCCAGGTCCTTGCCCGCCAGGTCGCGGACCGCCTCCAGCGGCAGCCCCTCGTCCGCGAGTTCGTCGATAATGGCCTGCTTGCGGTCCGCTTCGTTCCAACGGCGCAAGAAGGCGTCGAGCGACGCATACTGCTTGCGCAGGGTGTTCCGGGTAAAATCGCGCAGGCTTTCGGTGACGAGCTTGCCATTCGCGTCGAGATATTCGATCCGCTCAGAGATGACCGCCACGGCGACGCCGTCGACGAAGACCTTCTTCTGCTTTTCTCCGAGGCCGTCGGAGATGCTGATGTCGGGCTGATCCACGATGATTTCATCCGGCCCGGGGACCGAGGGAACGGCGTCGTCGCCATCCTCGCCGACTGCGATGTCCTCGGGTGGGGTGATCGGATCGTAGTCACCCGGCTCGTAAATCTGGACAGGCTCGCCGTCGAAATCAGGGTCAGCAAAGTGGTTGGTGGCGCCCCTGAAATCCATCAGGGTGAAGTAGTATTTCCGGGTGTCTTCGTGGACGCGCGTGCCGCGCCCAACGATCTGCTTGAACTCGGTCATCGACCCCACCCACCGGTCCAGAACGATTAACCGACAGGTCTGAGCATCGACCCCGGTCGACAACAGTCGCGAGGTCGTCACCAGCACAGGATAGCGGACCTCGGGGTCGATGAAGTTGCCCAGCTGCGCCTGGCCTTCCTGGTCGCTGCCCGTGATGCGCATGACATAGCGGGCGCTTTGCGCGACCAGGTCCTGGTTCTCGTTGACGAGTGCCCGCCGCATGCGGTCCGCGTGTTCCTCATCGACGCAGAAGACGATGGTCTTCTGGAAACGGTCACCGCTCTCCTTCAGGAACTCCGTGACGCGACGCGCGACCAGCTTGGTGCGCTCGTCCAGAACGATGACGCGGTCGAAATCCTTGGTGTTGTAGATGCGGTCCTCGATCTCCTCGCCGTCGCGGTCAGTTGCGCCCTGCTCCGGACGATACCCCTCGACGTCGCGGTCTAGGTGGACCTTGATGACCTTGTAAGGCGCGAGGAAGCCGTCGTGGATGCCTTGCTTCAATGAGTAGGTGTAGACGGGCTCGCCGAAATAGGCGCTGTTCGAGGCGTATTCCGTTTCCTTCGGCGTGGCGGTCAGGCCGACCTGTGTAGCCGATGAAAAGTGATCCAGGATCTCGCGCCAGGCGGAGTCCGCCGCCGCACTACCGCGATGGCACTCGTCGACGACGATTAGGTCAAAGAAGTCCGGCGAGAACTCGCGATAGAGCTTCTTTGCGTCCTCTGGCCCGGTGATGGCCTGATAAAGGCCGAGGTAGATTTCGTAGGCTGTGTCGATCCTGCGCTTACGGTCCAGCGCCAGAGGCAGGTTTACCTCCGTGCCGTCCGAGCGCTCGATGGTCTTCGACTTCGTCGACAACTTCGCCATCGCCGGCCCAAAGGGCCTGAAGTCATTCACCATGGTCTGGTCGACCAGGATATTCCGGTCCGCGAGGAACAGGATCCGCTTTTTCCGCTTCGCCCGCCACAGCCTCCAAATGATCTGGAAGGCGGTGTAGGTCTTGCCCGTGCCCGTAGCCATCACCAGCAGGACGCGGTCCTTGCCCTTGGCGATGGCCTCGACTGCAGCGTTGACGGCGTTGACTTGGTAGTAGCGAGGTGTCTTGCCGCTGCCATCGTCATAGTAGTCTTGAAGGACGATCTCCTCGGCCTCTGGCGACAGCCCTTTCCACGCCCGGTAACGCGACCACAAGTCCTCGGGCGACGGGAAGTCGGAGAGGGAAAGTGTCGTTTCGCGTTCTGGGCTGACCCCCGTCCGGTCGTGGAATACGAACCCCGTGCCATTCGACGAGAAGACATAGGGGATGTCCAACGTCTCGGCATACGCAAGCGCTTGCTGCATGCCATCGCCGACACTGTGCTTACCGTCCTTTGCCTCAATCAGGGCGATGGGCAGGTTCGGCTTGTGGTAGAGAACGTAGTCAGCGCGCTTGGCCTTGCCGCGAGTGACCAGCTTGCCTCGAACAATGATGCGGCCCTTGGTGAAGCTGACCTCTTCACGGATTTGGGTCTGAAGGTCCCATCCTGCGCCCGTAATCGCGGGCGTGATGAACTTCGAACAGACGTCGCGCTCACTCAGCGAGGACCGGGTCATGCGAGTCCCAAATCGTGATGCGAGTGACGCATGGCCCCCAGACGTGTTCCGCTTCCCCGTAGGGCCGACTACCTGAGCAAGAACTCCGTGCAGCGGCAAGCACGTTGTCCGAATGGGGTTCTCGCCAGCGAATGACGCGTGCTCACGCGGCGTCCGCTGTCACCCCGCACGGACCACCTCGAACCGTCCGCAGCGGTCTGGATCGTAGAAGCGCTCGGGATGCTCAGAGAGAGTCACCCAGTGCGGTATCTCGTCCGGATCAAGGATGACTGGCGCCCGGTCGTGAAAGCGCTCCAGCGGGCCTCCAGAGGGCATTGTGAGGATGGTGAAACTGGAGGTCGGACCTTCGTCGGTGGTGTCGGCCTGATCCCATATTCCGGCGAACCAGACGGGGGCACCGTCGGCCCGGCTGAAGCGCCATTTTTCCTTCGCGCCCTTCTCGCCGGTCCACTCATACCAGGCGGAGGCAGGCACCACGCACCGGCGCCGGGCAAAGGCGCCCTTGAATACGGCAGAGGTCGAAACCGTCTCGCAGCGCCCGTTGAAAGTGGTGAGCTTGAACCCGTCGCCCTTGCCCTTTTCCGAGTCCTTGAGCGGCTTGCCCGACCGCCAGAACGGCACCAGGCCCCAGCGCATCTTCTCGACGATCCAGCCGTCGTCACCCATCCGGGCGGTCAGCTGCCGGGTCGTCGGTCGGACGTCGTCATTGGCCTCGATGTTGACCGGCGGCGTCGACACATTGGCGAACCCGGACAACTGGTCGTGGATCTGCTTCCACGTCAGGTGGCTGGTATCGAACCGTCCGCACATGGGGAGACACTACACGGCTCGCTTAACGTGTCACCCGGCGCCTCAACGGCGTTAGTCAGCGCGACACGGGTCATGCTCTAATGGCGGCATGAAGCCCTCAGTCGTCCTCGCCGCATGCGCCCTGGTCTTATCGTCCTGCACCGGCATGGACGGTCCTAGCAACGGAGATCCGGACGCCGGGACGATCACGCTCGCCGCATGGAACGTCGAGCATCTCGCCGAGGCAGATGGTTCTGGCTGCCGTCCCCGGACCGAAGCCGACTACGTAGAGATGCGGGAGTATGTGGACGGCTTGGACGCCGATGTCATCGCGTTCCAGGAGGTCGAGTCGAAGGCCGCCGCTGAGCGCATTTTCGATCCGGCGATCTACACGATTGAGATCGAGGACAGGGTGGGGACGAACCGTAGAGGAGAGTGCCGAGGCCGAGAGGGTCTGACCATCAACGCCCAGCGGACTGGGTTCGCGATCCGGAAAACTGTGCCCTACGACCGCCTGCCCGACTTTACTGCTGTTCAGGTCGGCAATCCCGATCTGCGGTCGGGCGTCGATCTGATCATCCGCCCGCGCGGTGGTGAACCGATCCGGGTCTTGTCGGTTCATCTCAAGTCCGGCTGCAGCTCGGGCGAGAGCAACGACGCCTGTGGTGCTTTCTTTCAGCAGGTCCCGGTGATGGAAAGCTGGATCGACAGCCGCGCCTCCGAGGGTGTGCGGTTCGCCATCCTGGGCGACTTCAACCGACGCCTGACGATGCCCGGTGATGTAGTCTGGGCTGAATGGGACGATGGGTCACCGGCCAACGCGGACCTGGCTCTGGCAGCAGGCGACCAGTCGGCGACTTGCAACCCGCGCTATCGCGACTTCATCGACTTCATCGTGCTTGATCGCAGGGCGTCCGGTGATCTGCTGGAGTTCGACGAGCGCGTGTTCGAGGGCGTCGGCCTGAGCGATCACTGCGCGATCTCGGCGCGGCTGGCCTTGGGCGCGTAGCTGCATTTGAGCGCCACGCCGGGAGGTTTGGCTGACGTCATAGAGCGGGCCGCAGGATCTGGTGAGGGCGACAAGCGAGGGGATGGGCCGAAGAGCGGGCGGCTGTAATCCTCGCAGAGTGCTAGAAGCGGACCTCGCCTAAGATCGGGGACACTGCCACCTCAGCAACAGTCGCGGCGCATCATATTGCACTGTTCGGCGAGCGTGATATTTTCGCGCTCAGGGCACGGCACATGCGCCGCCCAAAGGACCGGTCACTCACCATTCTCTCAGCCTGAGGCACTGAACATGCCAGCCTATCGCATCTTTTTGCACGACGGACCCGACACCCCGCCCGTGACCGAGACTCTCTCGGCCAGAGATGACGCGGAGGCGCTTGTTCTGGGAGAGCTGCGGCTGCTTCTGACACCGGCTTTCACTCACGCAGTTGTGTCGCTTGGTGGCACAGCAATCGGCTCACTGAAGCGAGACGGCCAACCACCACTGGAGGAGTCTGACCGCGCTGAGGCGGTGGCTCTTCGCCTGTCTGACGACCAGTAAACGGGGATCAGACGGCAAGACGGGCTGTCGCGATGCTGAACCATTTAAGGCGCCCGCCGGGCAGCGGTGCACTCGACAACGAAAGCTACCCAGCTTCCGGCAGGCCGTTCTGGCCCTTCGCCGGGACGCAAAGTTCGACGACGGTTTCCACGGGGCGTGAGCGCAAGTCATCTAGAAGCTCTTGCCTGTCTGGCGCGTGCAGTATCGTCCATGCCAAGGCCGCAGACTGAACGAGAACCACAACAGACAGGGCGATAACGAGCGGGGGTCCCAGCCCCTTTTTATTGGCGGACATCCTGAACCTGCATTTTGCGAACCAGTGTTTTGCCATCTGACGGTAGAGCGATCAATGAACGCGCTTAGTTTTCGATAGCCCCGGGCCAGTTGAAACTGTTCGCCACGGACCCCGGCAGGATGAAATTGATCCCGCAAGGGGCAGATGAGTCTTCGCTGCCATCACCCTTCGCGAAGCTGGTCTTGCAGTGCGGTTCGTTCTGGCATAGCGCGGAGAGCGCGCGACGGAAGTGTCGTTGGGGCGCTTAAGGTCGGGCGCGCCACGTGTCTCAATCGGGTAGATTTTCAGGCGGCTCATCGAAATGAACGACTTCACGGGAATGTCGGCTGAGCGCTTGGGCCGGATCGTCGAAGAAGCGGCAAGCGAGGTCTATATATTTTCGGCGAGCGACTTTCGCTTTCGCCTGGTCAACAAGGGCGCCAGGGACAACCTCGGCTATAATGCCGAAGAGCTTGCCGAGCTGACGCCTTGGGACTTGAAGCCGAGGCTGAGCCGGGAAGCGTTTCTGGATATCGTCAAGCCGCTCTTGAGCGGACAGGTCGAACTGCTCGAGTTCGAAACGGTGCACGCGCGGAAAGACGGAACAGAATACAACGTAGACGTCAAACTCCAGCTATTCGAGGAGGGTGGAGACGTCGTCTTCTACGCGGCGATCCAGGACACCACGGCGATCCGCGATTTGGCCGTCAGATATGAAGTGATGGCGCGTCAACTGGATACGATCCTCGAAAACACGCAGATGTCCGTGTTTGTGATGGACGAAAACCAACACTGCACCTTCATGAACAGTGCCGCAGAAACCCTCACCGGCTATTCACTGGCGGAAACAGCCGGTCGACCATTACACGACGTCATTCATCACACGCGTCCAGACGGCTCGCCTTTCCCTATCTCGGAGTGCGCCATCGACAACGCTTTTCCGGAGAATGTCGGCACTCAGGGCGAGGAGGTATTCGTCCACAAGGATGGTTCGTTCTACCCTGTGGCGTTCACAGCGAGCCCCTTGCGCGATGACAAGGGTCGAACGACGGGCACCATCATCGAGGTGCGCAACATCTCTGACGAGAAACGCGCGGACGAGGCCCGTCAACTCCTGATGCGCGAGGTTGATCACCGGGCGCGCAATGTCCTCTCAATCGTGCAGTCGCTGATCCGGCTTACCCGCGCTGAAGAGATTGAAGCCTACAAGTCGACCCTTGCTGGTCGGGTAAATGCCTTGGCTCGCGCGCAAACTTCCCTCGCGGATCGCAAGTGGGAAGGAGGAGGTCTGGAGGAGGTCGTCCAACAGGAGCTGTCTGCGCTCTGCCCACCTCATGCCATTAAGATCGAGGGGCCGGACATCATTGTCGTCGCAGACCGCGTGCAGCCCATCAGCATGCTGCTTCATGAACTCGCGACCAACGCCAACAAATATGGGGCGCTAAGCCAACCTGAGGGGCGGGTGGCAATCAGCTGGACTATCGCAGGCGACCACGTTGCTCTCACCTGGCTGGAAACCGGAGGGCCGCCGGTCAGCCAACGGGACAGTGTGGGCTTTGGGACCACGCTCCAAGACAGCGTCGTCCGCCAACTCAGGGGATCGATAACGCGTCGATGGGAACCGACGGGCTTGGTGGCGGAAGTTAGATTTCCGATCTGAGGGGAGGCGCGTCGGGCGGGCACCCCGCTCGCGCCGCCATCCATGCGTCAAGACGATGGCCTGCACCGCAGCTTCTCCAGCTCCAAGGCGGCGGCCATGCGCTGGATCTCACCGGGATATTTCGCCTCGATTTCACGCACGATCGTCCGCAGACCAGCTCGCCCATCGGCCCCCTGAGGGAGGAGGGTGGCGACAAGGCGGATCAGGGGCTCGGGGTCGGTCTGGTGCGGTTGCATCTGTGCTCTCCAGTTCTTTCATCCGACCCATCCTGAATAGGCAGGCAGATGATCGAGATGTCGAGAACATAAATAGAACATTCTGTGGAAAGCCTCGCGCCGCCGGGGATGCTGAAGAGCCACTGGGGGTCTTCGACCGGGGTCTGGAAAGAAGCCGCGCGTAAAGAGCTAGAACGCCGATAATCCCGTGCTTTCAATGGTCTATGGTCATTCAACATCAACCGATTGAGAACGACCACTATGAAATCTGCAGGACGCCCCAGGAACCCCGCTGCTCACGTGACCCCGAGTCCGCTCGCGGCCTTTATCGACGCGAACTGGGACAAGACCGGACTGACAAACGAGCAGGGCGCCGCCCGCTTCGGCTTCGTCGCGCCGAACATGATCAGCCACTGGAGGACCGGGCGCACGCCCGTGTCGCTGGCCCATCTTCCCACCCTCGCTGCTCTGCTCGGCGCTGACGAGGCGTCGCTGTTCGTCCTCTGGCTGAAACAGCAGCGTCTGCGCGACAAGACCATTCCGGCGCATCTTGTCGAACTGCTCGAACGACGGCTCGTGACTGCCAATGAAGCGGTGCTGGTCGATGCGGTGCGTAACGCCACCCGCAACGGGGACCCTGCGTTCAGTCCCGGAGTGATCTCGAAGGTCGCGATAGCCGTTGGGCCCTAACGGATGCGTGGCGACCAGCGGTCAAACAACGATGCAATAGGCGTTGTAAAAACCGATGGAAATCGACATGCGGAAATCCCACAACCCATTGCAATACAATGAAAAAAGGGAAATGGCGCACCCGGAGCGATTCGAACGCCCGACCCCCAGATTCGTAGTCTGGTGCTCTATCCAGCTGAGCTACGGGTGCGGATCTGACCCTTGCGGGGCAGGGGCGGTTCTCTAGCCCCTCGATTTCGCGGGCGCAAGGCCTGTGGGGCTCTGAACCGTCGAGAATTTGCCCGGCGGGCACGTCATCGTCGAACGGCGGGCGAAAATGGGCTAGGCCGGATCGAACTCCCCGCGATGTCGTAACGGACCTGTTCCCTCTCATGCCTGTGCCGAACCGCCTGCGTCCCCTGTTTGCCGTTGCCCTGCCCGGCCTGCTGCTGGTCGGGGCCGCCTGTGCGATGCAGCCGGAGGCCCGGCCGGTCGCCCCGGCGCCATCGATCGCGGCCGAGGTTCCTCAGGCGGTCGGGCCCTTTGTCTCGGCGGCCAATCCGCATGCGGTGGCCGCCGGTATGGCCGTGCTGGAGCGGGGCGGGACGGCGGCCGATGCGGCCGTGGCCGTGCAGGCGGTTCTGGGTCTGGTCGAGCCGCAGTCGTCGGGTCTGGGCGGCGGGGCCTTCATGATGTGGTTCGACGCCGAAAGCGGTTCGGTCACCGTCTATGACGGGCGCGAGACGGCGCCGGCGGCCGCCACGCCCGCGCTGTTCTGGCAGGACGGCAAGCCACTGGGCTTTGGCGACGCCGTCATGTCGGGGCGCTCGACAGGTGTTCCCGGCGCGGTCGCCATGCTGGGTCTGGCGCAGGCGCGCCACGGACGGCTGGCCTGGTCGGAGCTGTTCGGCGAGGCCGAGCGGCTGGCCGAAAAGGGATTCGAGATCAGCCCCCGGCTGGGCGGCTTCATCGCCTCGACGCGCGGTCAGGCCCGCAGCGACTGGGCCAATGCCTATTTCACCGGCGCCGACGGGGAACGCGTCGAAACGGGCGATGTGCTGACCAATTCGGCCTATGCCGAGACGGTGCGGGCGCTGGCAGCCGGTGGGGCGCGCGCTCTGTACGAAGGCCCGCTCGCCGAGGGGATTGTCGAGACGGTGGGCCAGATGCCGCGCCCCGGCGCCCTGACGCTGGAAGACATGGCGGGCTATCAGCCCAGGGTGCGAGAGGCCCTGTGCCGCCCCTACAGGGTCTATGTGGTCTGTGTGCCGCCGCCGCCGTCCAGTGGCGTGTCCCTGTTGCAGCTGCTGGCCATGGCCGAGCATGTGCCGGAGGTCTCGGCCGGGCCGGACGACGCCGGGGCCTGGGTGGCCTTCGCCCGGCTGCAGCGGCTGATGTATGCCGACCGCGATCGCTATGTCGCCGATGCAGATTTCGTTTATGTGCCCGTCGCGGGTCTGCTGGACCCCGGCTATGTGGCCGAACGCGCCGCCCTGGTGCCCGGACTGACCGGCGCGGCGGAGGCCGGGAGCCCGCCCGGCATCGTCGCCGTCGGCACCGATGCCACGACCGAGCCCGCCGGAACCTCGCACTTCTTCATCGTCGACCAGTGGGGCAACGCCGTCAGCATGACGACCACGGTCGAGAGCGTGTTCGGCTCGGGCCGGATGAGCGGCGGCTTTTTCCTCAACAACCAGCTGACCGATTTCTCGTTCGAGCCCGTCGATGATCTGGGCCGCCCCGTGGCCAATGCCGTAGCGGGCGGCAAGCGGCCCCGCTCGTCCATGTCGCCGGTGCTGATCTTTGACCGCGAGGGGCGGCTGGTCGGCGGCCTGGGCTCGCCCGGGGGCTCGTCGATCCTGGCCTATAATGCCAAGGCGCTGATCGGCACACTCGACTGGGGCCTGAGCGTGCAGGACGCGTTTGACCTGCCCAATCTGGTGGCGCGGGGGTCGGGGCTGGGGGCGGACACCGAGCGGTTCTCACCG
>JAHJYN010000254.1 GCA_018826885.1 Alphaproteobacteria bacterium
GGTCGTCCATGACCCGCCGGAGGCCGCCATGAATCTGACGGCGGACGCAGCGGAGATTTCCGGTCTCCGGCTGATCGACGCCGCCGACAAGGCCCGCAAGCGCTTCTAGCGCCCAGGCGGCGCTCAAGCAGCGAGCGACCGCGTCGCGAGCGGTAGCGCCAAGCCCGCCCTCAAGTCGCGAGCGTCCGCGACGCGAGCATAGGGCCCTCAAATATGAATCGCGTGGCCCAGCGCGCGCAGGCTGGCCTCGTGGAAGGCCTCGCCCATGGTCGGGTGGACGTGGATGGTGCCGGCCACATCCTCCAGCACCGCGCCCATCTCCATCATCTGGGCAAAGCTGTTCGACAGCTCCGACACATGCTGGCCGACGGCCTGAATGCCCAGGATGCGGTGATCCGTCTTTGAGGCAATCACCCGCACGAACCCGCCGTCGTCACCGGCCTCCAGCGCCAGCGCCCGGCCGATGGCCATGAAGGGGAACATCGCGGTGATCACATCGTCGCGCCCCTCGACGTCCTGCGGTCCCAGTCCCGCCGAGACGATCTCGGGCTCGGTGAAGCACACCGCCGCGATCGTCACCGGATCAAACCGCTTGTCATGGCCAGCGATGATTTCCGCGACCACCTCGCCCTGTGCCGAGCCCTTGTGGGCCAGCATGGGTTCGCCGGTCAAATCGCCGACGGCCCAGACATTCTTCATCGAGGTAGCGCAGCGGTCGTCGATCTTCACGAACGGCCCGGCCATGGCCACGCCCATATTCTCGAGGCCCCAGCCCTTGGTGCGCGGGCGGCGACCGACGGTGACCAGCACCTTGTCGGCCTTGAGCGTCAGCGCCTTGCCGTCCTTGTCGGTGACGTTCAGCGCGCCCTTTTCAAACGACCCGGCCTTGGCCCCCAGATGCAGTTCGACCCCGTGCTTCTCGAGCCATTTGGCGACCGGATCGGTCAGGGCCTTGTCATAGAGCGGCAGCAGCCGGTCGGCCATTTCGACGATGGCGACCTCGGCCCCCAGCTTGCGATAGGCAATGCCCAGCTCCAGCCCGATATAGCCGCCGCCGACCACGACCAGCTTGCCGGGCACCGCATCCAGCGCCAGCGCCTCGGTCGAGGAAATCACATCCCCGCCGAACGGCAGGAACGGCAGCTCGACCGGCTCGGAGCCCGTGGCCAGGATCACATATTCCGCCGAAATCGTGATGTCGCCATCGGCCGTCTTCACCGTGCAGGTCTTGGCGTCCGAGAACTCGGCCCAGCCGTTGATGACCTTGACCTTCGCCTTCTTCAGCAGGGCCGCAACCCCACCGTTCAGCTTACGGACAATGCCGTCCTTCCAGGCGACGGTGGCCTTCAGGTCAATGGCCGGTTTCGACGCCGTAATGCCCAGCGTCCCGCCGTCCGCCGCCTTGGCCACCGTCTCGAATTTCGAGGCCGCATGGATGATCGCCTTGGACGGAATACAGCCGACGTTCAGGCAGGTGCCGCCGAGGCCATCCCCGCCATCGACAAGGATGGTGTCGAGGCCCAGCTGGCCACAGCGGATCCCGGCGACATAGCCGCCGGTGCCGGCCCCGATGATGAGGACTTTGGTCTTGAGGGTTTGGGTCATTGGGCTTCCTCGGAACGGTTTGTCGCCATCTTCAGCAGCAGAGAACCAGTGGTGCTGCTTTCGGCGTAGACAAGGTTTGGGGAGAAGGCTCCGCCGTCCAGATGATCGCCCATCACTACCACTTGGTCTCCGACGGATCGCTCTTCGGCCCACCAATCGACAGCACCGTTGGCGCAGCTGATCGTCATGAAGGATTGGGTACTGAAGGCGTCCGGCGCGTCACCGGTCAGCGGTCGGACAAGAGTGAAGGCGTAGGCGTCACCTTCGACACCCGCGAGGCGGTAGAGACCGGCATCCGGGTTGTTCCCGAGAACATCCCGCGCCCATTCGGTCTGAGAGCGCGCGGCCAACCGATCAGCCACGGATTGGGGACAGGCCAAGGCTGGCGAGGCAACCGCGACGGAGAAGGCCAGCGCGCTGGCCGCGCCTATCAAGACCGTCCGCATGCTCACCCCATCCACAACGTCGCGGGGTGTTCCAGCAGGCCCTTGATGCGCTGCACGAAGACCGCCGCGTCATGCCCATCGACGATGCGGTGGTCGAAGCTGGAGGACAGGTTCATCATCTTGCGCACGACCATCTGGCCGTCCTTGACCACCACGCGCTCGGCGATCTTGTTGGGGCCGACGATGGCGACCTCGGGGTGGTTGATGATCGGGGTGTGGACCACCCCGCCCAGCGTGCCCAGAGAGGTGATGGTGATGGTCGAGCCCGACAGCTCGTCGCGCTTGGCCGAGCCATCCTTGGCCGCGCCCGAGACGCGGGCGATCTCCAGAGCCGTGTCATACGGATCGCGCGCCTCGGCGTGGCGGACCACCGGCACCATCAGGCCGTTCGGCGTCTGGGCGGCGATGCCCAGATGGACGGCATTGTGCGTGGTCAGGACCCCGCCCTCATCGTCATAGTGGCTGTTGATGGTCGGCTGGTCGCGCAGGGCCACCACGATCGCGCGGGCGATGAAGGGCAGGACGTTCAGCTTGGGCTGGTCCTTCGTGCGCGTCGCGTTCAGATGGGCGCGCAGCTCCTCGACCGCCGTCATGTCGATTTCCTCGACATAGGTGATGTGCGGGATGCGACGCACGCTCTCGGCCATCTTCTCCGCGATCTTGCGGCGCAGACCGATGATGCGGGTCTCGGTCGTGCCCTCGGCCCGGGCATAGGTTGAGGCCGATGATCCGGAGGCGGACGATCCGTGGCTGCCCGAGGCAACATAAGCGTCCAGATCGCCATGCTCGATGCGGCCGGCCGGGCCGGAGCCCGGCACGAACTGCAGCTCGATCCCGAGATCGCGGGCGCGCTGGCGTACGGCCGGCGAGGCCAGGGGGCGCTCGTTGCGCGCGGACAGTGTGCGGGTCTTGGCCGGCTGGGCGACCGTCGCTGCCTTCGGCTTCGGCGCGGATTCGGTTCTGGAGGAAGCCGGCGGAGCCGCCGCCGGTGCAGGGGCGGATGCAGGGGCGGATGCAGGCACTGACGCCGCCACCACATTGCCCTTGCCCTCGACACTGAACGACACCAGCGGCCCACCGACGGCCAGCTGCTGGCCGGGTTCGCCGTGCAGGGCGACCACTGTGCCGGCCACGGGCGAGGTCAGTTCGACGGTCGCCTTGTCGGTCATGATGTCGGCGATGATCTGGTCTTCCTCGACCGCATCCCCGACCTTGACGTGCCAGCCGGCCAGCTCGGCCTCGGCCGTGCCCTCACCGACGTCGGGCAGTTTGAAGACGTAGTTGGCGCCACTGACCGCCGCAGCAGCCGGCGCCGCCTCGACCTTCGGCGCTTCGGCCTTCGGCTCGGGCGCTGGCGTGGCCTTGGCAGGCGCCGGCGCGGCCTCTGCCGCCGCCGCATTCCCCGCGCCCTCAACCTCGAACTCCACCAGCGGCGAACCGACCGCCAGCTGCTGGCCCGGTTCGCCGTGGGCGGCGGTCACCGTTCCGGCCACCGGCGAGGTCAGTTCGACGGTCGCCTTGTCGGTCATGATGTCGGCGAGGATCTGGTCTTCCTCGACGCGATCGCCGACCTTGACGTGCCAGCCGACCAGTTCGGCCTCGGCGGTACCCTCGCCCACGTCCGGCAGTTTGAACACATAGCGTCCCATGCTCAGCGCCCTCCGTTCATGGTCGATTTCAGGGCCTCGGCCACCCGTTCGGGGCCGGGGAAATATTCCCACTCAAAGGCGTGCGGATAGGGGGTGTCCCAGCCGCAGACCCGCGCGATCGGCGCCTCGAGGTGATAGAAGCAACGCTCCTGCACCAGGGCCGAGAGCTCTGCTCCGTACCCGGAGGTTTTCGGCGCCTCGTGCACGATGACGCAGCGGCCGGTCTTCTTCACACTGGCCTCGATGGCCTCGATGTCCAGCGGCACCAGCGAGCGCAGGTCGATCACCTCGGCGTCGACGCCGGCGTGCTCAGCCCCGGCCAGCGACACCCAGACCATGGTGCCCCAAGCCAGGATGGTGACGTCGGCGCCTTCCTTCATGATCCGCGCCTTGCCCAGCGGCACCGTGTATTTTTCGGTCGGGACCTGGGCCAGATCCTGGGCCTTCCACGGCGAGACCGGCTTTTCGTGCCAGCCGTCGAACGGGCCGTTGTAGAGGCGCTTGGGCTCGAAGAAGATGGTCGGGTCGTCATCCTCGATACAGGCGGTCAGCAGGCCCTTGGCGTCATAGGGGTTGCTGGGCACCACGACCTTCAGACCCGCAATATGGGTGAACAGGCTCTCGGGGCTCTGGCTGTGCGTCTGGCCGCCGAAGATGCCCCCGCCATAGGGCGAGCGCACCGTGATCGGACTGGTGAACATGCCGGCCGAGCGATAACGCAGCTTGGCCGCCTCCGAGACGATCTGGTCATAGGCCGGATAGATGTAGTCGGCGAACTGGATCTCGACGACCGGACGCAGGCCGTAGCTGCCCATGCCGATGGCGGCGGCGACGATGCCGCATTCGCTGATCGGGGCGTCGAAACTGCGGGTCAGGCCGTGTTTCTGCTGCAGCTGGTCAGTGACGCGGAACACGCCGCCGAAATAGCCGGCGTCCTCGCCGAACGACAGGACATTGGGGTCCTCGGCCATCTTGACGTGCAGGGCCGAATTCAGCGCCTGGATCATGTTCATGGGCTGGACGCCCGAGGTCGGAGCCCCGGATTTCGGCGCGTTGTTCTGATCGACCATGTCGGGCTCGACGCCGTCGGTGCGGTCGGATTCGGTGAAGGTGGTTTGCTCGCTCA
>JAHJYN010000255.1 GCA_018826885.1 Alphaproteobacteria bacterium
CCTCCGGCGTGACAGGCCGGCACTCTAACCAACTGAGCTACACCCGCGTTTCCCGTTCAGGCGTTGCCGCCCGAAGGAGGGCGTCGTTTAGGCGGGGCCTCGACCGACGTCAAGCGGGTCGAGGCCCCATTTTTTCATCAACCCGCCGGAACCGTCTGGACCGGCGGCGCGGAGGCGGCTTCGGCCGGAGCGGACGGGCCGGTCAGAGCCTCGGGCTGGACGGCCTCCGCGGGCGGCGGCGGCTGATACCGCACACTCTCGCCGGGTCCGAGGGGGATCTGCAAGGCGGCCCACAGGCCGGTCAGGATGGCGCCGGCGATCGAAAAAGCGATCGAATACGGCAACATGATCGCCATCAGGCTGCCGAGACCGAACTCCTTCACCCAGCGCTGGGCAAAGGTGAGGATCAGCGGGAAATACACCATCAGGGGCGTGATGATGTTGGTCGTCGAATCGCCCATCCGGTAGGCGGCGGTGGTCATATACGGGCTGACACCCACGAGCATCAGCATTGGCACAAGGATCGGAGCCAGGAAGGCCCATTTGGCCGAAGACGAACCAACGAAGATGTTCACGAGGGCTGCGACGACCACGATCGAGACCAGCAGGATGAACAGCTGCAGGGCCCCGATCGGCTCGGTCGAGCCGGCCTCGATCCCGGACAGCAGACGGATCTGTTCTGCGCCCGCCACGGCCATGATGGGTCCCAGGCCCGACCAGTTGAACAGGGCGACAAAGTGGGCCGCGACGAAGGCGAGGACGATGTAGGGGCCCATGTCGGACATGGCCTGCGAGGTCATGCGGACGATGTCGCGATGGCTCTTGATGGTCTTGGCGACGATCCCGTAGGCCACGCCCGTCAGCAGGAACATCAGGAAGAAGGCGGCGACCAGCGAGTGGTAGAAGGGCTGAAGGCGCGCGGCCTGGGTCTCTCCTTCGGGGTCGATCAGGGGCGCGGAGGGCGACAGGACCAGCCAGGCGAACAGGCCGATGACCAGCAGGGCCGCGAGGCCCGCCCAGACGAGGCCCGCACGCTCGCGGCTTTCCAGCGGCTTTTCGGCATCCTCGATGGGTGCGCCGGCAATCGGCGTCCAGGTGCCGAGGCGCGGCTCGACGATCTTGTCCGTCACCCACCAGCCGACCGGCACGAACAGCAGGGTCATGCCCGCGATGAACCACCAGTTGCCGGCGATGTTGATCGAGAAGGACGGATCGACCAGCTGCGCGGCGGGCTCGGTCAGGCCCAGCAGCAGCGCATCCAGCTGGCCAGGGAAGATGTTGGCCGAGAAGCCACCTGACACACCGGCAAAGCCGGCCGCGATCCCGGCGATCGGGTGACGGCCCGCTGCGGCGTAGATGGCCGCCGCCAGCGGGATCAGGACGACGTAGGCGGCATCTGCCGCATGGTTGGCCACGATGGCGACGAAGATGACGATCGGGGTCAGCAGGGCCCGCGGCGCCCTGGACACACCGGCCTTCATGGCCGAGGAGAACAGTCCGGTCCGCTCAGCCACGCCGGCGCCCAGCATGACGACCAGAACATAGCCGAGCGGCGCAAAGCCGGTCAGGGTCTTGGGCATATCCTCGAACAGCCGCCGCAGATTCTCTCCGGAGAACAGACTCTGGGCCATGATCACATCGCCGGTGATCGGATTCAGGGCCTGCCAGCCCTGGGCTGAGGCGAAGATGCTGAAGCCCATCAGCCCCAGAATAAGCCAGACAAAAATGAAGACGGGGTCGGGCAGGCGGTTACCTGCCTTTTCGACCCCGTTCAGCAACCAGTTGCCGATACCCATGCGCTATTCCCTCGACGAAGACCCCATCCTCTGGGCCGGAGCTTGGCAAAGGCCTGTGAGCGTGTCGATTCCCGACGGACGATTTGCGAACAATTCGCAAGAAAAACCTTTTGCCGCATGGGTTTGAACCCGGGGCAGCTTGGGTCTAGAAAGCGCCGAATCCGCCGTCTCCCCGGTGCGCGAGGCCTCATCTGATGAATGCATTCCTGCTCGAATATCTGCCGGTCGTGATTTTCCTCGCGATCGGGGCGGTGATCGGCATCCTGTTCATGGTCGGGGCTTGGGCCCTCGCACCGTCCAACCCGGATTCGGAGAAGCTGTCGGCGTATGAGTGCGGGTTCAACGCCTTTGACGACGCGCGCATGAAGTTTGATGTGCGCTTCTATCTGGTGTCGATCCTGTTCATCATTTTTGACCTCGAGGTCGCCTTCCTGTTCCCGTGGGCGGTGTCGATGTTCGACCTGTCGACCGGCGGCATGATCTTCGCCTTCTGGTCGATGATGGTGTTTCTCGGCGTGCTGACTGTCGGCTTTATCTACGAGTGGAAACGAGGAGCCCTGGAATGGGAGTGATCGTCACCCCGGATGGCCGTCCCGCCAGCACCGCGTTTGGCCAGGGCGCCCGCTCCACGGTTCAGGGTTATGACCCGAAGATCCACGACAAATTCTTTGAGGCCGTGAACACCGAGGTCGGCAAGGAAGGGTTCATGACCGCCTCGCTGGACGACGTCATCACCTGGGCGCGCACGGGCTCGCTGATGTGGATGACCTTCGGTCTGGCCTGCTGCGCCGTCGAGATGATGCAAGCCTCGATGCCGCGCTTTGACATGGAGCGCTTCGGCATGGCGCCGCGCGCCAGCCCGCGCCAGTCGGACCTGATGATCGTGGCCGGCACCCTGACCAACAAGATGGCTCCGGCGCTGCGCAAGGTCTACGATCAGATGCCGGACCCGCGCTATGTCCTGTCCATGGGCAGCTGCGCCAACGGCGGCGGGTATTATCACTATAGTTACAGTGTTGTACGGGGATGCGACCGGATCGTGCCGGTGGACGTCTACGTGCCCGGGTGCCCGCCGACGGCGGAGGCGCTGCTGTATGGCCTGCTGCAGCTGCAGAAGAAGATCCGCCGCACGGGGACCATCGACCGATGAGCGCTCTGGAAGCCCTGACTGCCCTGGAGACGGCGCTCACCCCGCTGGGCACCGAAATGGTCGCCGAGCTGGGCGTGGAGGCCTATGTCGCGCACGGCGAGCTGAACCTGGTCGTGGACCGCGATCGGATCGTCGAGTCGCTGGCCGTACTGCGCGACCGTTTCGGCTTTCAGCAGCTGATCGACCTGTGCGGCGTCGACTACCCCGACCGCGAGGCGCGGTTCGAGGTGGTCTATCACCTGCTGTCGATGACCCGGAATGTGCGCATCCGCCTCAAGGTGGCGACAGACGAGATCACGCCCGTGCCGAGCGTGACGTCGGTCTTTCCCTGCGCTGACTGGTTCGAGCGCGAGGCGTTCGACATGTACGGCATCCTGTTCTCGGACCACCCGGACCTGCGCCGCATCCTGACCGACTATGGCTTTCAGGGGCATCCGCTGCGCAAGGACTTCCCCATGACGGGCTATGTCGAGGTCCGCTATGACGAAGCCGAGAAGCGGGTGGTCTATGAGCCCGTCAAGCTGAACCAGGAGTTCCGCAACTTCGACTTCCTGTCTCCGTGGGAAGGGGCCGATTATCCGGCGCCGGTCCTGCCGGGCGACGAGAAGGCGGCACCGGACAAGGCATGACCCTCATGACCCGCACTGCCATCCGGTCAGCCTCATCCTTCTTTCTGGTGACGTTCTCGACCGCTTTCCTGTTCACGCTGGGCGCCCGGCTGACCGGCTGGTTCACGCGCGCGCCGGAGATCCCGCAGGGCCAGCTGCAGGCGCTGGGCGTGTCGATCATGATCGCGGTGGTGTGCCTGGCCGTCGGAGCCGGTATCCGCCGTCTGTCGGCCGGTGAGCTGCAGAGTGCGCTTCTGGGGGCCTCGGCGGTGCTGCTGTCGACGCCGCTGGCGATCGCCGTCCTGACCGGCGACTGGGAGATTTCAACGGCGGCGGTGTCAGGCATGGGCGTCCTGACTCTGGCGCTGGGCTGGCTGGTGGCCCTGACCCGCAAGACCGTGACCCGCGACGAGGATATGTCGGATGGCTGACGACCTGAGAACCACGGCGCCCGCGGCGGTCGGCACGACCGTCTTCGACGACATGCCTGTCGAGCACGACGGCCGTACGGCCCATGCGCGCGAGATGGACGAGCGCAAATTCACGATCAATTTCGGTCCTCAGCACCCTGCCGCGCACGGCGTGCTGCGTCTGGTGCTGGAGCTGGACGGCGAACTCGTGACGCGGGTCGATCCACACATCGGCCTGCTGCACCGCGGCACTGAAAAGCTGATGGAAGCGCGGACCTATCTTCAGAACGTGCCCTATCTGGACCGGCTGGATTACGTCGCGCCGATGAACCAGGAGCACGCCTTCTGCCTGGCCATCGAAAAGCTGCTCATGCTGGATGTGCCGTATCGGGCCCAGCTGATCCGGGTGCTGTATTCCGAGATCGGCCGCGTCCTGTCGCACCTGCTGAACGTGACGACCCAGGCCATGGATGTCGGCGCCCTGACCCCGCCGCTGTGGGGCTTTGAAGAGCGCGAAAAGCTGATGGTCTTCTATGAGCGGGCCAGCGGCTCGCGCATGCACGCCAACTACTTCCGTCCGGGAGGGGTCCACCAGGACCTGACGCCCCAGCTGATCGACGACATCGATCGCTGGTGCAAGGAGTTCCCGCGGGCGCTCAAGGACATCGACTCGCTCGTCACCGAGAACCGCATCTTCAAGCAGCGCAACGTCGACATTGGCGTCGTGACCAAGGCGCAGGCGCTGGAGTGGGGCTTCACCGGCGTCATGCTGCGCGGCTCGGACATCGCCTGGGACCTGCGCAAGTCGCAGCCGTACGAATGCTATGCCGAGCTGGAGTTCGACGTGCCGGTCGGCAAGAACGGCGACTGCTGGGATCGCTATCTGTGCCGCATGGAAGAAATGCGCCAGTCGGTGCGGCTGATGGAGCAGTGCATCCACCGGCTTCGCAACTGCCCGGGTGAGCCGGTCATGGTCGAGGACCACAAGATCGTGCCGCCGCGTCGGGGCGAGATGAAGCGCTCGATGGAAGCGCTGATCCACCACTTCAAACTCTATACCGAGGGCTTCCACACCCCCGAGGGGGAGGTCTATGCGGCGGTCGAGGCGCCCAAGGGCGAGTTCGGCATCTATCTGGTCTCGGACGGCACCAACAAGCCGTACCGGGTCAAGATCTCGGCGCCGGGCTTCCGTCACCTGCAGGCCATGGACTGGATGAACCGCGGTCACATGCTCGCGGACGTTTCGGCCATCCTCGGCTCGCTCGACATCGTGTTCGGCGAGGTGGATCGCTGATGCAGGCCTTTGCCGTCCAGCCGGTCTTCACGACGACGCAGGCGATCTGGTTCGCGGTGCTGCTGACGCTGGGCGTCGCAGTGCAGCTGGCCTTTTCGCCGCGCCGCCGGGCGATCATGGGCGGGCTGACGTTTGCGGCGGCCTCGGCCCTGGTTGCGACCCCTGCGGTGGCGGGCATCACCCTGGTGCGCGGCGCTTACCGGCTGGGCTATCTGGAAGAGGGCAGGGGGTTTCTGGAGGCCAATCTGCGCTCCGTGGTCTGGATGAGCGGCGCCATCATGCTGGGTCAGCTGGTGGTGCGGTTCGTTCCGCCCTTCTCGCTTCTGACGCGTTCGCTGCGCGATGCCGGTCGGGATGTGTGGAAAGCGCGCGTCGGGCGCTGGATGGGGCGCGCGCGATGAGCCATACCCCCCTCAGCGATCTGGTTCGGCAGGGCTGGCAGGTGGTCAGCTATTCCGTCACCGACTCGAGCGGTGAAACCTGGCACCACAACTTCCTTCTGGCTCGAAATAGCCAGCATAAGGTCCTGACGGTGCGAAAGAAAATGCTGGGTGACGGTGTCGTCACCACGGAAATGGAAGTCTGATGAGCGTTCGTCGTCTCGCCAAGGAACAGCCCGCCTCGTTCGCCTTCTCGAAGGCGACGAAGGCCAAGTGCGACTGGTGGATCGCCAAATATCCGGCCGACCGGAAACAGTCGGCGGTCATCCCAATCCTGTGGCTGGTCCAGAAGCAGGAAGGCTGGGTGTCCGAGCCCGCCATCCGTGCCATCGCCGAACTGCTCGAGATGCCGACCATCCGCGTGCTGGAGGTCGCGACCTTCTACACCATGTTCATGCTGGAACCGGTCGGCACCAGCGCCCTGATCCAGGTGTGCGGCACCACCCCCTGCATGCTGCGCGGCGCTGGTGATCTGATGGCCGTCTGCAAGAGCAAGATCGGGCCCAAGGACAAGCTGTCCGCTGACGGCCGCTTCACCTGGCAGGAAGTCGAGTGCCTGGGTGCCTGTGCCAATGCGCCGATGGCCCAGATCAACGACTATTATTTCGAAGACCTGACCGCCGAGACGATGACGCAGATCATCGACGACTTTGCCGCCGGCAAGACGCCCAAGCCCGGCAGCCGCGTGGGCCGCGCCAGCTCCGAGCCCGAGGGTGGGGCGCTGACCCTGACCGATCCCAAGCTGTACGATGGCTCGGCCGCCAAACCGATCAAGAAACTGCCGAACTCCGAGCCGGAGAAGGCGCCCGCATGACCGAGGGGCCTGATCTCGAAACAGAAGCCGGGCGTGCCGCCTACCGCAAGGAATTGCGGGGCGTAGCCATGCCGGTGCGCACGACAGGTCTGGCGCTGATCCTACTGGCTGCCGTGTTCGTGGTCGTGGCCTCGCGCGAGATGTTCGGCCTGACCGAGGACGCGATCGTCGTCGGCTATGGCATGCTGGCATTCGGCTGGGTGCTGGTGATCACCGCCGTTTTCATGCGCACCCGGCATCACCGGCAACGTATGCAGACACTCAACCGCGAGACGTCCTCCTGATGGTCGGTATTCTTCAAGACAAAGACCGCATCTTCACCAACCTGTATGGCCTCCACGACTGGACGCTGGACGGGGCGAAGAGCCGTGGCTGCTGGAATGCCACCAAGGACATGCTGGACCTCGGCCGCGACTGGGTGATCACCAACGTGAAAAACTCTGGCCTGCGCGGCCGGGGCGGCGCGGGCTTCCCGACCGGTCTGAAGTGGTCCTTCATGCCGAAAGAGGTGAAGGACCGGCCGCATTATCTGGTGGTCAACGCCGATGAGTCGGAACCCGGGACCTGCAAGGACCGGGAGATCATGCGCCATGATCCGCACCTGCTGATCGAGGGCTGCCTGATCGCCAGCTTCGCCATGCAGGCCCACGCCTGCTACATCTATCTGCGCGGCGAATATGTGCTGGAACGCGAGCGCATGGAGGCTGCCGTCAAGCAGGCCTATGACGCGAAGCTGATCGGCAAGAACAACGTTCACGGCTGGGACTTCGACGTCTACATCCACCACGGCGCGGGCGCCTATATTTGCGGCGAGGAAACCGCCCTGCTGGAGTCGCTGGAGGGCAAGAAGGGCCAGCCGCGGCTGAAGCCGCCGTTCCCGGCCGGCGCGGGCCTGTATGGCTGCCCGACCACGGTCAACAACGTCGAGTCGATCGCGGTGGTGGGCACCATCCTGCGCCGCGGGGCCGAGTGGTTCGCGGGCTTTGGTCGGCCGAACAACACCGGCACCAAGATCATGTCGATCTCGGGCCATGTGAACCGCCCGTGCAATGTCGAGGAGGCGATGTCGATCCCGCTGCGTCAGCTGCTGGAAGACCATTGCGGCGGCGTGCGCGGCGGCTGGGACAATCTGAAGGCCATCATCCCGGGTGGATCGTCGGTGCCGATGATCACGCGCGAGATGAGCGAGTCCGCGCTGATGGATTTCGACAGCCTGCGCGAGATGCAGTCCGGCCTCGGCACGGCAGCGGTCATCGTCATGGACCAGTCGACCGATCTGGTGAAGGCGATTGCCCGTATCGCCTATTTCTACAAGCACGAGAGCTGCGGCCAGTGCACGCCGTGCCGTGAAGGCACCGGCTGGATGTGGCGGGTGCTGGAGCGGATGGCTGTCGGTGAAGCCGATCCCACCGAGATCGACCTGCTGCTGGACGTCAGCAAACAGGTCGAGGGCCACACCATCTGCGCGCTCGGCGATGCCGCCGCCTGGCCGGTGCAGGGTCTGATCCGGCATTTCCGTCACGAGATCGAGGACCGCATCTCGCAGTACCGCAGCCGCCGCGCGAACTTCGCCGGCCATGCGATCGCGGCGGAGTAGGGGATGCGCGGACCCGTTACCCTGTTGATCGGCGCTCTTGCCCTCGCCGCCTGCGGTGAGCCCGCGAGCGAGCCTGCGGATGCGCCGGCCGCTGTGGCGCCTGCCGTGTCGCAGGTCGCTGCGGGCCCCTCGGCCACGCCGGTGACTCTGAGCGAGGCCATGGTGGCGACCGTCTGCCGGGCGGGCGTGGGTGCAGTCTATGGTCAGCCGGGTGCGGATGTGATGGTGCTGAACCGGGCCGGTGGTGTGATCACCGTGGGCTGGCCTGCGCCGGTCGATGGCGGTCAGCTGACCGCCGAATGCCGGATTGACGGCAACCGGGTGCTGTGGCGCCCGCTGGATCGCCCTGTCGCCGGTGAGAACCGCTGGATGGACCAGCCGGGCGATCCGGTGGTCACCTATTCGCTGGACGGCTCGACCCTGACGGTCAGCCAGAGCCTGCCCGATGGAACGACGACGACGACCGC
>JAHJYN010000256.1 GCA_018826885.1 Alphaproteobacteria bacterium
CGTCGTTCAGCTTGACCATGGCCTGGCCCTGCCGGACATAGCTGCCCTCGTCGACGTAAACGGCGGTGGCCACCAGCCCGCCGGTCTCGGCGCCGACCGGCACTTCTTCCCAGGCCGAGATGGTGCCCGATACGGTCAGCGTCCGCGCCAGATCGACTCGCTCGACCGTGGCCACCGTCACGGCCTGGCCCGCGGCCGGCTCGACAGCCGCCTTGTCGTCCTCGCTGTGGCCCGAACAGCTCGACAGCGTCGCCAGTCCAAGGATGGCCAGGGCAGCAACCACCGGCTTCAGCATTGATCTCACGTCAGTATCCCCTGTGCGCAGTCCCGGCCCCTATCGTCGCAGCGTGACAACCGCGTGGCAAAGGTCCGAACCCGAGGGGCGGCTATACCCCGTTCCCGGCCCGTTCTCAAACGAGACCTTGTCCATTACAGCAATATAATGCCGCCGCGACGGCCCGCCCCGCGCCCGCGCGAGTTGGCGTCGGCCCGGCCTCATGCTAACCGCGCCGCAGCATGAGCACGCCCCCTCCGACCCCCCCGATCGACCGCATTCGCAATTTCTCTGTGGTCGCCCATATTGATCATGGGAAATCAACGCTTTCCGACCGGTTGATTCAGTTCACGGGGGGGCTGACGGCGCGGGAGATGCGCGAGCAGGTCCTGGACAATATGGAGATCGAGCAGGAGCGCGGGATCACCATCAAGGCGCAGACGGTGCGGCTGAACTACAGGGCGAAGGACGGGCTGGATTACGTCCTGAACCTGATGGACACGCCCGGCCACGTCGATTTCGCCTATGAGGTCAGCCGAAGCCTCGCCGCCTGCGAGGGCTCGATCCTGGTGGTCGATGCGTCGCAGGGGGTCGAGGCCCAGACCCTCGCGAACGTCTATCAGGCCATCGACAACAACCACGAGATCGTGCCGGTCCTCAACAAGATCGACCTGCCCGCCGCCGAGCCCGAGCGGGTCCGCGAACAGATCGAGGACGTGATCGGCATCGACGCCTCCGAGGCCGTCCTGTGCTCGGCCAAGTCCGGCATCGGCATCGAGGATGTGCTGGAGGCCATCGTCGCCCGCCTGCCCGCGCCCACCGGCGACGGCGACGCCCCGCTGAAGGCCATGCTGGTCGACGCCTGGTACGACCCCTACCTCGGCGTCATCCTGCTGGTGCGGGTCTTCGACGGCCATTTGCGCGCCGGCCAGCGGGTCAAATTCATGCAGAACGGCTCGACCCATCTGGTCGACCGCGTCGGCGTCTTCCTGCCCAAGAACACCCCGGTCGAGAGCCTCGGCCCGGGCGAGGTCGGCTTCATCACCGCCCAGATCAAGGAGGTCGCCCACGCCGCCGTCGGCGACACCATCACCGATGAAAAGCACCCCACCGACACCCCGCTGAAGGGCTTCAAGGAAGTCCAGTCGGTGGTGTTCTGCGGCCTGTTCCCGGTCGATGCGGCCGATTTCGAGGATCTGCGCGCTGCCATCGGCCGCCTGCGCCTGAACGACGCCTCGTTCACCTATGAGATGGAATCCAGTGCCGCCCTCGGCTTCGGCTTCCGCTGCGGCTTCCTGGGCCTGCTGCACCTCGAGATCATTCAGGAACGCCTCAGCCGCGAGTTCAACCTCGACCTGATCGCGACCGCCCCCTCGGTGGTCTACAAGATCGGCCTCAGGGACGGCACCGAGATCGACCTGCACAACCCGGCCGACCTGCCCGACGTCATGCAGATCGACACGATCTCGGAGCCGTGGATCAAGGCCACCATCCTGACCCCCGACGAATACCTCGGCGGGGTGATCAAGCTGTGTCAGGACCGCCGCGGCCAGCAGGTCGAGCTCAGCTACGTCGGCGCCCGCGCCCTGGTGGTCTATGAGCTGCCGCTGAACGAGGTGGTGTTTGACTTCTACGACCGGCTGAAGTCGATCTCGAAGGGCTATGCCAGCTTCGATTACGAGCTGACCGACTACAAGGTCGGCGATCTGGTCAAGATGAACATCCTCGTCAACGCCGAGCCGGTCGACGCCCTGTCGATGCTGGTCCACCGGGGTCGCGCCGAGACCCGCGGCCGCGGCATGGTCGAGAAGATGAAGGAGCTGATCCCGCCCCATATGTTCGTCATCCCCATCCAGGCGGCCATCGGCGGCAAGATCATCGCCCGCGAAACCGTCCGCGCCCTGCGCAAGGATGTGACCTCGAAATGCTACGGCGGCGACGCCACCCGCAAGAAGAAGCTGCTGGAGAAGCAAAA
>JAHJYN010000257.1 GCA_018826885.1 Alphaproteobacteria bacterium
CGTGGCCGCTCTGCTCGCCTTCGCCATCGCCACCTGGGGGGGCTGATCACGTGTCCCTGTTGATGTCTCACATCCTGAGCCTCGTCACCTTCCTGCCGCTCGTCGGGGCCGGGGTGCTGCTGGCCGTGCGCCTTCTGGGCAAGTCGGACGCGTCTGTCGCGCCGGCCGCGCGTCGGATCGCCTTCGTCACGACGCTGATCACCCTCGCGGTGTCGATACTGCTGGTGGCGCGCTTCGACGCCTCGAGCGCCGCCTATCAGTTCGTCGAGCACTATCAGTGGTTCGCGGGCGCCGCCTACCACATGGGCGTCGACGGCATCTCGATCCTGTTCGTCCTGCTGACCGCCTTCCTGTTGCCGCTGTGCATCCTGGCCAGCTGGACAACGATCAAGGACCGCGTCGCCGACTATATGATCGCCTTCCTGGTGCTCGAGACGCTGGTGATCGGCGTCTTCACCTCGCTGGACCTGTTCCTGTTCTACATCTTCTTCGAGGGCACCCTGGTGCCGATGTTCCTGATCATCGGTATCTGGGGCGGACAGAACCGCATCTATGCGGCCTACAAATTCTTCCTCTACACCCTGCTGGGGTCGGTGCTGATGCTGCTGGCCATGCTGTGGATGGCGGCGGAAGCGGGCACCACCTCGATCCCGCTGCTCAAGGAGTATGCCTTCAGCGAGAGCGTGCAGCCGTTGCTTTGGCTGGCCTTCTTCGCCTCCTTCGCCGTCAAGATGCCAATGTGGCCGGTTCACACCTGGCTGCCCGATGCCCACGTGCAGGCGCCGACGGCGGGCTCGGTCATTCTGGCGGGCATCCTGCTGAAGCTGGGCGGCTATGGCTTCCTGCTGTTCAACCTGCCGATGTTCCCGCAGGCGTCGGAAATGTTCCGTCCGCTGGTGTTCGCCCTGTCAGCCATCGCCATCGTCTACACCTCGCTGGTCGCCTTCCGTCAGACCGACATCAAGAAGCTGATCGCCTATTCGTCGGTCGCCCACATGGGCTTTGTCACCATGGGCATCTTCGCCGGCAATGATCAGGGCGTGCAGGGCGCGGTCTTCCAGATGCTGAGCCACGGCCTGATCTCGGGCGCGCTCTTCCTGTGCGTCGGCGTGGTCTATGACCGGATGCACACGCGTGAGATCGCCTTCTACGGCGGGCTGACGTCGAAGATGCCGTGGTTCGCCGCCATCTTCCTGATGTTCACCATGGCCAATGTCGGCCTTCCGGGCACCTCGGGCTTCATCGGGGAAATCCTGACCCTGACGGCGGTCTATGAGGTGTCGACATGGACGGCGCTGTTTGCCGCCTCGGGCGTGATCTTCTCGGCGGTCTATGCGCTGACGCTGTACCGCAACGTCATGTTCGGCGAGATCACCAACCCGGCGCTCAAGGCCATCACCGACATCGACCGGCGCGAGCTGATCGTCTTCGTGCCCCTGATTGTGGGGACCCTGTGGCTGGGCGTCTATCCGGCGGCTGTGCTTGACCTGACCTCGACGTCCGTCGAGGCCCTGACTGCCGGCTTCCGTGCCGCGATCGGTGGATGAGATCCGATATGCCTGACCTGTCCTCCGCCCTTCACCTCGCCGCCTCTGAAGTGACCCTTGCGGTCGGGGCCATGGTCCTGCTGCTGCTCGGCGCCTTCATGGGCGAGAAGTCGACCCGGCTGATTTCGATCCTGTCGGTGGCCCTGCTGGTGGGCGCCTCGGCGCTCGCGATCAATGCCCCGCTGGGCCAGGCCTTCAACGGCGCCTTCGTGGCCGACCCGCTGGCCGTCTATGGCAAGGTCGCCATCTATCTGCTCAGCGCGGTGGCCGTGGTGCTGGGAGACGGCTGGATGGCGCGCACGCGCATCGCCCGGTTCGAATATCCGGTGCTGATCGTGCTGGCCTCGGTCGGCATGGCCATGATGGTGTCGTCGGGTGACCTGATCTCCCTCTATGTCGGGATCGAGCTGCACTCGCTGGCCCTCTATGTGCTGGCCGCCTTCCATCGTGATGACCTCAAGGCCTCCGAGGCGGGGCTGAAATATTTCGTGCTGGGCGCGCTGTCCTCCGGCCTGCTGCTGTATGGCGCCAGCCTGATCTATGGCTTCTCGGGCTCGATGCGGTTCGAGGACATCGCCCTGTCGGCGCGGTCCGTCGCCGACGGCGGCGCGGCGGGTCTGATCTTCGGTCTGGTGTTCCTGATCTGCGGTCTGGCGTTCAAGGTCTCGGCGGCGCCCTTCCACATGTGGACGCCCGACGTCTATGAGGGCGCCCCGACACCGGTCGTGGCCCTGTTCTCGACGGCGCCCAAGATGGCCGCCATGGTCCTGGTCGCCCGGGTGCTGAGCGAGGGCTTTGGCGCCATCCACGACCAGTGGGCCCAGGTGCTGGTGCTGATCTGTCTGGCGTCCTTTGTGGTGGGCGCCATCGGTGGTCTGGCCCAGCGGGATCTGCAGCGGCTGCTGGCCTATTCTTCGATCGCCAACATCGGCTACGCCCTGCTGGGCATAGTCGCGGGCACCGAGGCGGGCCTGCAGGCCATGCTGATGTTCATGACCCTGTATGTGATCGACCAGATCGGCTTCTTCGCCGTGCTGCTGTCGCTGTCGCGGGGTGGCAAGCCGATCCGCCGGATCGCCGATCTGGCCGGGCTGAAGAAGACCCGTCCCCTGACGACCGTGGTCCTGACGATCCTGTCGCTGTCGGTGCTGGGCATGCCGCCGTTCTCCGGCTTCTGGGGCAAATACTATGTGTTCGGGGCTGCGGCCGATGCCGGCTACTGGATGGTGGCTGCCGCCGGTCTGGTGGCCTCGGTTGTGGCGGCCTTCTACTATCTGCGGATCATCAAGCTGATGTGGTTCGACCCGCCGCTGGATGAGCAGGCCACGACCGACGCCCAGCCGATCGAGGCACGCACCCTGGCCCTGGCCTCGGCCGCCTTTGCCTTCCCGGTCGTGATCATCGGTCTGACCTGGCTGGAGCCGCTGACCGCCATCGCCGCATCCGGTTTCGGAGCCGGGTAGGGCGGTGTCGCCCGCCGAGCTGCTGGTCCTCGACGACATCGACTCCACCAATGCCGAGGCCCGACGGCAGGCCGAGGCCGGACATACAGGCCCGATCTGGATCGCCGCGCGCCGGCAGTCCTCGGGGCGGGGCCGGCGCGGCCGGGCCTGGTCCAGCCAGACCGGCAATCTGGCCGCCACATATCTCTGCGTGACGCACGCTCCGCCGGCTGAGGCCGCGCAAACCGGCTTCATCGCCGCGCTGGCCGTGGCCGATCTGCTGGACCATTACGTTCCGCCGGCCTGCGTCACGATCAAATGGCCCAATGATGTGCTGGTCGAAAGGCGCAAGATCTCGGGCATCCTCGTCGAGTCGGGGCCGGCACCATCGGGCGGCCTGTGGCTGGCCGTGGGGATTGGCATCAATCTGGCCCATGCGCCGGATGACGTGGAGCGGCCGGCCACGGCGGTCGCCTTGCATCTGGCCGAAGGTGTCATGCGCGCGCCGACGCTGGACGAAGCCTTGCCGGTTCTGGCCGAGGCCTGGGCGGGTTGGACGACCCGGCGCGAGGCCCTGGGGTTCGGGGTGATCCGCGATGCCTGGACCCGGCGGGCCCACGGTTTGAACGCCGGCGCTGTCGCCCGACTGGGACATGAGACCGTCGAGGGTGTGGCCGAAGGTCTCGCTGACGACGGCGCCCTGCGGCTGAGGCTGGCCGATGGCTCACTTCGGCTTATATCGGCAGGCGACGTCTTTTTTGGAGAGAGCGCCTGATGCTGCTGGCGATCGAACAGGGCAACACCAATACGCTGTTCGCCGTACATGACGGCGAGCATTGGATCGCCCAATGGCGCACGGCCACCGCCGCCAGCCGCACGGCCGACGAATACGCCGTCTGGCTGACACAGCTGCTGTCGATGCGCGGGCTGGACCTGAAGGCGCTGGATGGCTGCATCATCTCCAGCGTCGTGCCGCAGTCGATCTTCAATCTGAGGAACCTGTCGCGGCGCTATCTGGACGTCGAGCCCATGGTCATCGGCCAGAATGTCGATCTGGGCATGGAAGCGCGGATCGAAAAGCCGTCGGAGGCCGGGGCCGACCGGTTGGTCAACGCCATCGGCGCGCACCTGAAATACCCCGGCGATCTGATCGTCATCGATTCCGGAACCGCCACGACCTTTGACGTGATCGCCGCCGACGGCGCCTTCGAGGGCGGGGTGATCGCACCCGGCATCAATCTGTCGCTTCAGGCCCTGCACGAGGCGGCCGCCATGCTGCCGCGCATCGCCATCCAGAGGCCGGATCGCGTGATCGGCAAGGACACGGTGACCAATATGCAGGCGGGTGTGTTCTGGGGCTATATCGCGCTGATCGAGGGGCTGGTCGAGCGCATCAAGGCCGAGTGGGGCAAGCCCATGACGGTCATCGGCACCGGGGGGGTGGCCTCCCTGTTCGAGGGCGCCACCGACCACATCGACCATTTCGATCCTGACCTTACCCTTCGCGGCCTGCTGGACGTCTGGCGTCGCAACTCCGGAAAGACGGCATGAGTAAATCCAAAACCGACGAACTGGTCTTTCTGCCGCTGGGCGGGTCGAACGAGATCGGCATGAATCTGAACGCCTACGGCTTTGGCCCGGCGAATGACCGGAAATGGATCCTGGTCGATGTCGGCGTGACCTTCGGCGATCACACCACGCCAGGTGTCGATGTGATCGTTCCGGACCCGACCTTCCTCGAGGGCGAGACCATCCTCGGTATCGTGCTGACCCATGCGCACGAGGACCATATCGGAGCGCTGGGCTGGCTGTGGCCGCGTCTGAAGGCGCCCCTCTATGCCACGCCGTTCACCGCCTATCTGATCCGCGAGAAGCTGCGCGACGCGGGTCTCGGCGACCGGGTCAAGATCCATGAAGTGCCGCTGGGCGGGACCATCGATCTGGATCCGTTCCACATCGAAATGGTGACCATCACCCATTCGACCGCCGAGCCGAACGGTCTGGCCATCACCACGCCGCTGGGACTGGTCCTGCACACGGGTGACTGGAAGATCGACAATGACCCGGTCGTCGGCGAGCGCACCGACATCGAGACCATCCGCCGCCTCGGCGACGAGGGCATCCTCGCCATGGTGTGCGACTCCACCAATGTCTTCGTCGAGGGCACGGCGGGGTCCGAGGGCGAGGTGCGCGACGCTCTGGCCGAGCTGATCGGCAGCCTGTCGGGCCGGATCGCTGTCGGATGCTTTGCCTCGAACGTCGCGCGGCTGGACAGTGTGGTGCGGGCTGCCGAGGCTGCGGGTCGCCGGGTGGCTCTGGCCGGGCGGTCGATGCACCGGATCACGGCCGCCGCCAAGTCCGTTGGCATGCTGTCGGACATCAAGCCCTTCCTCAGCGAGGAAGAGGCCCGGCGCTGGCCCGCGGACCAGCTGCTGTACCTGTGCACCGGCAGCCAGGGAGAGTCCCGCGCCGCCCTGTCGCGCGTGGCCGAGGGCAACCACCCCTTCATCAAGCTGGGCAAGGGCGACCACTGCATCTTCTCGTCGCGCATGATCCCGGGCAATGAGCTGGCCATCGGCCGGCTGCAGGATGCCCTGTCGGAGCGCGGCGTGCGCATCTACACCGACCGGGACCACCCGGGCATCCACGTGTCAGGCCACCCGTGCCGCGACGAACTGCGCCAGATGTACCAGTGGGCGCGCCCGCAGATCGCCATCCCGACCCACGGCATGCGCCGTCACATCGCCGAGCACGCCCTGCTGGCCAAGGAAATGCAGGTGCCCGAGACCGTGACGCCGAGAAACGGCGACATGGTGCGGCTGGCGCCCGGTCCTGCAGCCATCATCGACGAAGTGCCCTCGGGCCGTCTGTTCGTCGACGGCGGCATGCTGGTCGAGGAAATGGGTGAAGCCCTGCGGGAGCGTCGCCATGCGGCCTCGAACGGCCTGATCCTGGTCAGCTTCGCGCTGGACCGGCGGGGCAAGCTGGCCTCGAGCATCGATGTGCGGGGCATTGGCCTGCCGGGAGACGAGGACCAGCCGCTGGGCGATCTCCTGGACGAACTGGCCGAGCGGGCCGAGGACGCCGTCCGCAAGCTGAAGGGCGAGGCGCTGGAGGACGAGATGGTCATCGAGCAGGCTGTCGCCCGCACCCTCAAAAAGGCCAGTCAGGGCATCTGGGACCGCCGGCCCATCGTAGAAACCATCGTGCTGAGGGTCTGATGATCGGTCGTCTGAATCACGTGGGAGTCGCCACGCCATCGATTGACGCCAGTGTGGCGATGTACCGCGATCTGCTGGGCGCGACGAAGGCGCATGCCCCATTTGATCTGCCGGCCCAGGGGGTGCGGGTCTGTTTCATCGACCTGCCCAACAGCCAGATCGAACTGATCGAGCCGCTGGGGGATGAAAGCCCCATCCACGGCTTTCTGGCCAAAAATCCGAAAGGCGGACAGCACCATGTCTGTTTCGAGGTCGAGGACATCCTGGCCGCGCGTGATTCCCTTCGGGCCAAGGGTGCGACAATTCTGGGGACTGGCGAACCGCGCATCGGGGCGCATGGTACGCCGATCCTCTTCGTCCATCCGAAGGACATGGGCGGCGTGCTGGTCGAACTGATGGAAACGCCAAAAGACGGAGCGCACTGATGCCGATCGGGCCGATCACCATGTTTTCGATCTATGTCATCTGCTGGTGGGTGGCGCTGTTCACCATCCTGCCGCTGGGCATGAATCAGCAGGATCAGGCACCGCCGACCGACGGGGCCCAGTGGGGCGCGCCGGACAAACCGGACCTGAAGAAGAAATTCATCACCACGACCTGGGTCGGCGCCATCCTGTGGGCCGTGATCATGGCGGTCATATTCCTGGGGCTGGTTCCGATCCCGGAAGTCAGCGGGACCTAAGCTTGGCCACAGACTGGTCTAGCTTTTGGGCCAACGTCCCGGCTAAAGCACAGCGAGACCCTGCTGCTTCATCCCGGATGTGCCCATGCGCCTGTCGCGCTATTTCCTGCCCACGCTGAAAGAGGCGCCCGCCGACGCCCAGATCGTCTCGCATCAGCTGATGCTGAGGGCGGGTCTGATCCGTCAGGAGGCGGCCGGCATCTATGCCTGGTTGCCGCTGGGTCTGCGCGTGCTGCGGCGGATCGAGCAGATCGTGCGCGAAGAACAGGAGCGGGCAGGGGCTGTCGAGCTGCTGATGCCGACGCTGCAGCTGGCCGACCTGTGGCGCGAGTCCGGTCGCTATGACGCCTATGGTCCCGAGATGCTGCGCATCAAGGACCGTCACGAGCGCGAGCTGCTGTACGGTCCCACCAATGAGGAGATGATCACCGACATCTTCCGGGCCTACGTCAAAAGCTACAAATCCCTGCCGCTGAACCTGTTTCACATCCAGTGGAAGTTCCGGGACGAGCGGCGTCCGCGGTTCGGGGTGATGCGCGGTCGCGAATTCCTGATGAAGGATGCCTATTCCTTCGATCTGGACGAGGCCTCGGCGCGCAAGGCCTATAACCGCATGTTTGTGGCCTATCTGAACACCTTTGCCCGCATGGGCCTGAAGGCGGTGCCCATGCGCGCCGATACCGGCCCGATCGGCGGCGATCTGAGCCACGAGTTCATCGTTCTGGCGGATACCGGCGAAAGCCAGGTGTTCTGCGACCGCAAGCTGGTCGAGATGCCGGCGCCGGGCGGGGAGGTCGACTGGAACGACCTGCAGTCCATCGTTGACGAGCGGACCGCCCTTTATGCCGCCACCGAAGAGATGCACGAGGCCGCGCGCTTCGAGGCCGAGACCCCCGAGGGTGACCGCCTGACGGCGCGCGGGATCGAGGTCGGGCACATCTTCTACTTCGGCACCAAATATTCGACGCCGATGAAGGCCCGTGTCCAGGGTCCGGACGGGCGGGACGCGGACGTGCACATGGGCAGCTACGGCGTCGGCGTGTCGCGCCTGCTGGGCGCCATCATCGAGGCCAGCCACGACGCGTCCGGCATCATCTGGCCGGATGCCGTGGCCCCGTTCGACGTGGTGGTAATCAACCTGCGGGCCAGCGACGAGGGTGTCTGCAATGCGTGCGAAGATGCCGTGAACCGGCTGGAAGCGCTCGGCAAGGCGGTGCTCTACGACGACACCGACGAACGCCCGGGCGGCAAGTTCGCCACCGCCGACCTGATCGGCATTCCCTGGCAGTTGACCATCGGGCCCAAGGGTGTGGCGGAGGGCGTCGTCGAGCTGAAGCGCCGCGCGACCGGCGAGAAGCTGAGCGTGCCTCTGGATGAGGCCATCGCCCGGTTGACCGCATGACCGATATCGTCGGCAAGACCCCGAAACCCGCCGGCCCGTTTTCGGCGTGGGAAATCGGACTGGCGCTGCGCTACCTGCGGGCCAAGCGCAAGGAGGGCGGCATCGCCCTGATCGCCATCATCTCCTACGTCGCGGTGGCGCTGGCGGTCATGGCTCTGATCGTGGTGATGAGCATCATGGCCGGCTTCCGCGCCGAACTGCTCAGCCGGATGCTGTCGTTCAACGGCCATATGTATGTTCAGGGGCAGGTGCTGAGTAACCCGGAGCGTGATCTTGCGCTCGAGCGGCTCCGCGAGATCCCGGGCGTGATCAGCGTGACGCCGCTGGTCGAGTCGCCCGCCATGTTCCAGGCCTCGGGCCGGGCAACGGGGGGTCTGGTGCGCGGCATCCGGCCCGAGGACCTGACCTCGATGACCTATGTCTATGACAGCCTGTCACAGACCGCGCGCGACATGTTTGGCAAGGGCGACTACGGCGGCGACTATGTGCTGATCGGCAAGTCCCTGTCCGAGGAACTGGGCATCGGGGTCGGCTCGCCCATCACCCTGTATTCCCCGACCGGGGCCGACAGCGCCTTTGGCAATCTGGGGGGCCTGTCCAAGACCTATGTGGTCGGCGGCATCTTCAGCTCGGGCACGGCGGACTATGACCGGGCCTTTGTCTTCATGCCGCTGGAGCAGGCGCAGCTGTTCTTCGGCAAGGAGGGGCTGTGGGACATCATCGAGATGAAGACGGCCGAGCCTGACCGGGTCGAGGCCCTGCGAGAGCCCGTGCGAACCGCGGTCGGGGACGGCAATCTGGTCAGCGACTGGCGCGACCGACTGGCCGCCTTCTGGGGCGCGCTCAAGGTCGAGCGCGTGGCCATGAGCATCATCCTCGGATTGGTCGTCGCGATCGCGGCGCTCAACATCATCTCCGGCATCGTCATGCTGGTGAAGAACAAGACCCGCGACATCGCCATCTTGCGGACCGTGGGGGCCAGCCAGTTCTCCATGCTCCGGATCTTCTTCATCTCCGGCGCGGCCATCGGCATTGCCGGCACGGTCACGGGTCTGGTGCTGGGCCTGCTGTTCTGCCTGAACATCGGGGCGATCCAGCATTTCCTGGAGTGGGTCTTCCAGGTGGAGCTGTTCAATGCCGACGTCTATATGCTCGACGCCGTCCCGGCCCTGGTCGATCCGGTCGATGTGTTCTGGGTCGCGATGTGGTCCTTCTTCATGAGCTGTGTCGCCGGGCTGATCCCGTCCTGGCAGGCCGCCAAGCTCGATCCGGTGGAGGCCCTTCGCTATGAATAGCCCCACGCCTGCCGTTCTATCGGTCCACGACCTGACCCGCACCTATGACACCGCCGCCGGCGGGCTGACCGTGCTGCGCGGCGTCAATCTGGACGTTCGTCCCGGCGAGATCGTCGGCCTGATCGGGCCGTCGGGGTCGGGCAAGTCCAGCCTGCTGCATGCGGCGGGTCTGCTGGAGCATCCGACCTCGGGCGAGGTCCGGATTGATGGCGAAGCCGTCGGCGGCCTGCCGGAGCGGGCGCGCACCCATATCCGCCTGGCGCGGATCGGTTTTGTCTATCAATTCCACCACCTGCTGCCGGAATTTGATGCCCGGGACAATGTGGCCCTGCCGCTCCGCATCGCGGGGCACGGGCTCGGGGCTGCACGGGAGCGGGCCGAAGAACTTCTGGTCGCCCTGGGTCTGGCGGACCGGCTGACCCACCAGCCGTCGCAGTTGTCGGGTGGAGAACGTCAGCGCGTGGCTGTGGCCCGGGCCCTGGCCAACTGGCCGCGTTTGCTGCTGGCCGATGAGCCGACCGGCAACCTCGATCCGGCTACCAGCCAGACGGTGTTCGAGGCCCTGCATGATCTGGCCAAGAAGTCCGGCGTGGCCGCCCTGATCGCCACCCACAACATGGAGCTGGCCGGCCACATGGACCGCGTCTTTGCCCTCAAGGACGGCCATCTGGAGGAACGCCCGGCGGAAAGCCAGGCCTACTGACCGGAGGCTTCAGGGCTTCGAATAGGGCTTCAGGTCCGCGAACTGCGCGGGGCTTTTCGTGGCCCGGGCCTGGATGGCGCCGAGGATGTCGGCGGTGTTCCAGATCGAACCCTGCATGACGGCGGCCCAGTCCAGACCGTCGGCGACGGTGTGGTCGCGGGCATAGGTGATCGCCGCCTTCGACCCCGAGATGGCCAGAGGCGCCTTGGCCGCGATGGCGTGCGCCATTTCGAGGGCGGCGGTCAGCAGGGCCTCGGCGTCCGGCAGGACAGCATTGACGAAGCCCAGCCGCTCGGCCCGGTCGGCCTTCAGACTGGTGCCCAGATAGGCCAGCTCGCGCACCACGCCTTCGGGCAGCAGCAGGGGCAGGCGCTGCAGACTGCCGACATCGGCCATCATGCCGATATTGATCTCTTCAATGCGGAAATACGCCTCCGCCGAGGCCAGACGGATGTCACACGCGGCAATCATGTCCAGCCCGGCGCCGACGCAGGCACCCTGTGCGGCGGCGATCACCGGGAAGCGGACTCGCTCCAGCATCGACAGGGCGTCCTGCAACTCGCGCGCCGCCTGATGGAAGGCCTGCCGCTCGGCGGCTGTATCCGTGCCCATGATGGCGCCGCCGGTGAAGACAGAAATATCCATCCCGGCGCAGAAATTCCGGCCTTCGCCCGACAGGAGCAGCGCCCGAACATCGCCTGCCGCGTCCAGATCCCGCAAGGCCGGCCCCAGTCCCGTCCAGAAGCGCATATCCAGCGCATTCGAGGCTTCCGGGCGTGACAGCCGCAGGTGGGCCACGGCGCCGTCACGTGTGATCTGGAAGGGTCGGGTCTCGGTCATCTCGGCGCCATCGCGATTGGAGGTAAACCCATGCTATCGGTTTTCCATCGAAATGCACTGGAGGACCGCGCCGATGTCGCTCAACGGAAAAACGCTCTTCATCACGGGGGCCAGTCGGGGGATCGGGCTGGCCATCGGCCTGCGCGCGGCCCGGGACGGCGCCAATGTCGTGATCGCCGCCAAGACCGCCGAGGCGCACAAACACCTGCCCGGTACCATCTATTCCGCCGCCGAGGAGATCGAGGCCGCAGGCGGCAAGGCCCTGCCACTGGTCGTCGATGTGCGCAGCGAGGACTCGGTGATGGCCGCGGTCGAGGCCGCCGTCGCCCGGTTCGGCGGGATCGACATCTGCGTCAACAATGCCTCGGCCATCCAGCTGACGGGCACGCTCGCCACCGACATGAAGCGCTATGACTTGATGCATCAGGTCAACGGGCGGGGCACCTTTCTGGTCTCCAAGGCCTGCATTCCCCACCTGAAGCAGGCGGCCAATCCGCACGTTCTGGCCCTGTCACCGCCGCTGGACCTGTCGCCCCACTGGTTCGGCTCGCACGTCGCCTATTCGATGGCCAAGTACAATATGAGCCTGGCGATGCTGGGCATGGCAGAGGAGTTCAAGGGCGACGGCATCGCCTTCAACGCGCTTTGGCCCCGCACGGGCGTGGCGACCGCGGCCATCGAATTCGCTCTGACAGGCAAGGAGGGGCTGGCCCACTGCCGCACGCCGGACATTCTGGCCGATGCCGCCCACGCCCTGTTCTGCCTGCCGGCGCGCGAGAACACCGGCCGGTTCCTGATCGACGACAGCTTCCTCTATGAGCAGGGGGTGCGGGACTTCGACGTCTATCGCGTCGACCCTACCAAGTCGCTGATGCCCGACTTCTTCGTCCCGGCGGACAGCGTGCCGCCGCCCGGCGTCAAGATCGGCTGAGGCCCTATTCGACCGCGGCATCGCCCCAGACCCGGCGCAAGGCCGGGCTGCGGCGGCAGCCGACGCGATAGGCCTCGTACCGGGCCGGATTGCGTCGCGCGTAGTCCTGATGTTCGCCTCCGGCCGGCCAAAAGCGGGCGGCCGCAATCACCGGCGTGGTGAAGCTCTGGCCGAGGGCTCGCTCGGCTGCCGCGCGCGAAGCATTGGCGGCGGGGCGCTGCTCGGCGGTGGCAAAGACGGCCGTCTCGTAGCTGGGCCCGCGATCACAGAAGGCGCCGCCGGGGTCGGTCGGGTCGATGGTCCGCCAGAACCGGTCGACCAGCGCGCGGTAGCTCACGACGTTGGGGTCGAAGGTCACCTGGATGGCTTCCCGGTGGCCCGTGCCGCCCCGAACGACCTGGGCATAGGTCGGATTGGCAACGGTACCGCCCGCAAAGCCGGAGACCACGGACGACACGCCCCGGACGTTCTCGAAGGCCTTCTCGGCCGACCAGAAACAGCCGCCGGCAAAGACGGCGATCTGGCTACCCGGAGGCGGGGCCTCGGCGGGCGCGGGCGGGGCGGGACTGCAGGCGGCGATGAGGGCGGCAAGCGCGATCAGGAAACGGGTCATGACTCTGGATACGAGGCCGGACGACGAAAGGTTTCAAGCCTCGCTGTTGACACGGAACGTAAACAGAACATAGAACAGAGACGGAACATCGTCACGGAGACTGAACATGGCGCGTTGGGTTCGGGAAATGTTGTCGCTGGCATCGTGCGGCGGCTTTGTCTGGATGGCCTGGCAGGCGGCCTTGCTGGCCTATTGATCCACCGGCCTGTCGCGCGGCTGGGGATGGATTCCACGGGGCGGGGTGTCTGACGCCAGAATCCTTCCATAGTCATCACGTGCGCGAGCCGCAGGGCAGGGAGGCAGTCGGTGACAGAAGCGTTCGGCGACAGTTTCGTCCATCTGCGGGCCCGATCTGCCTATTCCCTGCTGGAAGGCGCGATCAAGGCCTCGGCCCTCGGCAAGCTGGCCGCCGACGCCAGAATGCCGGCAGTGGCGATCGTCGACCGCACCAATCTGTTCGGCGCCCTCGAATTCAGCCAGGCGACCAAGGCGACCGGTGTTCAGCCGATCATCGGGTGCGCCCTGCCGCTCACGGGCATCGGCGGCCAGCGGTCCGAGCGCTGGGCGCGGTTGCCCACGGTGGTTCTGCTGGTCCAGAGCGAGCTCGGCTGGCGCAATCTGTCGGCCCTCTCGTCGCTGGCCTATCTGGAGTCGGGGGATCTGGCCGAGCCGGGCGTGGCGTGGGAGCACGTTTGTGCGCATGCCGAGGGTCTGATCCTGCTGTCGGGTGGACCGGATGGCCCGGTCGATCCCCTGTTCTTGCAGGGCCGGGATGCTGAAGCCCACGAGGCGCTGGCCGAGATGTCCCGGGTGTTCGGCGACCGCTTCTACGTTGAACTGCAGCGCCACGATCTGGCGGAGGAGCGTCAGGCCGAGGCCGGGCTGGTCGCCTGGGCCTACAAGGCCGAGGCCCCGCTGGTTGCGACCAACGACGTCTATTTTGTGCGGGCCGACCGGGCCAAGTCACACGACGCCTTGCTGTGCATCGCCGACGGCGCCTTTACCGGTCAGGACGATCGTCGCCGGGTGACGTCGCACCACTGGTTCAAGTCGGCATCCGACATGCGGACCCTGTTCGCGGACCTGCCCGAGGCCTGTGACAACACGCTGGAAATCGCGAAGCGATGCGCCTTTCTGGTGCCGACGCGGGCACCCATCCTGCCGCGGTTCGACACCGGCGAGGGGCGCGACGAGGCCGATGAACTGGCGTTCCAGGCGCGGGAAGGGCTGAAGGCGCGGCTGGCCGCGGTCGAGGCCGCCGCTCCGGAACAGGCCTATTGGGACAGGCTCGAGTTCGAGGTCGGCGTCATCCAGCAGATGGGTTTCCCCGGCTACTTCCTGATCGTGTCGGACTTCATCAAATGGGCCAAGCTGCAGGGCATTCCCGTCGGCCCTGGCCGCGGCTCCGGCGCCGGCTCCCTGGTCGCCTGGGCCCTGACCATCACGGATCTGGATCCCTTGCGGTTCGGCCTGCTGTTCGAGCGGTTCCTGAATCCCGAGCGGGTCTCCATGCCCGACTTCGATATCGACTTCTGTCAGGAGCGGCGGGAAGAGGTGATCGCCTATGTGCAGAAGCACTATGGCGAGGATCGCGTCGCCCAGATCATCACCTTCGGTACGCTTCAGGCGCGCGCCGTGCTGCGCGATGTCGGCCGGGTGCTGCAGATGCCGCTGGGCCAGGTCGACCGCCTGGCCAAGATGGTGCCCGCCAACCCCGCCAATCCCGTCACCCTGGCCCAGGCCATCGAGCTGGAACCGCGCCTGAAGCAGGCGCGTGACGACGAACCGGCGGTCGCCACCCTGCTGGCCACGGCACTGGAGCTGGAAGGCCTGTATCGCAACGCCTCGACCCACGCGGCCGGCATCGTCATCGGCGACCGGCCGCTGGTCCAGTTGACGCCGCTGTACAAGGATCCCCGCTCCGACATCCCGGCCACCCAGTTCAATATGAAGTGGGTCGAGCCGGCGGGTCTGGTGAAGTTCGACTTTCTGGGACTGAAGACGCTGACGGTCCTGGACCGGGCGCACGGCTATCTGGAGCGGCGCGGCGCGGCGGTCGATTTCTCGCTCCTGCCCCTGAATGACCGCGCCACCTATGACCTGATGGCCTCGGGGCAGACGGTCGGTGTGTTCCAGCTGGAATCGCAGGGCATGCGCGACACCCTGCGCAAGATGCGCTGCGAGTCGATCGAGGAGGTCACCGCCCTGATCTCGCTCTACCGGCCCGGGCCGATGGAGAACATCGACGTCTACATCGACCGCAAATTCGGGCGGGCCGAGGTCGATACCCTGCACCCGTCTCTCGCCGAGGTCCTGAAAGAGACCTACGGCGTCATCATCTACCAGGAACAGGTGATGCAGATCGCCCAGATCCTGGCGGGCTACAGTCTGGGGGAAGCCGACCTTCTTCGCCGCGCCATGGGCAAGAAGAAGAAGGAGGAGATGGATTTCCAGCGGGCGCGCTTCATTGCGGGCGC
>JAHJYN010000258.1 GCA_018826885.1 Alphaproteobacteria bacterium
AGATCGACCAGCTTCTCGGCCAGCTGGTAGAGGGCCCAGTAGCGTTCGGACTCGCGGTAGACCGTCAGCCAGGCGGCCTCGACCGCCGGATGGGGTTCGTAGGGGGCGCTGATGTCGCGCTCCAGCACCTCGGACGGCAGGTCCAGCCCGGCGCGGGCCAGTTGGTGCAGGGCGTCGTCATAGAGGCTGGGCGCCTCGATGGCGGCCTTGAGGGCCGCATGGGCTTCGGGCCGGTCCTCGTGGTGGGCGAGGAAGCGCGCGTCCTTGAGGCCCAGCATGGCTTCGACCCGGCGAAACTGGTCGCTCTGGAAGCCCGAGCTGGTGCCCAGCACGCCGCGAAAGCGCAGATAGTCGGCGGGGGTCAGGGTAGCCAGGATGTCCCAGCTCTGGGTCATCACCGCCTGGATGCGGCTGATGCGGGCCATGCTCTTGTAGGCCGGGACCAGATCGCCGGCGCGCACGAGGCTCTGGGCCAGCGCCAGTTCGTGCAGGATCTGCTTGAGCCACAGTTCCTTGGTCTGGTGGATGATGACGAACAGCATTTCGTCATGCTGGTCCGACAGGGGGTGCTGGCAGGCCAGAAGATCATCCAGCGCCAGATAGCCGGCATAGGTGATGGAGCGGGTCATGCCGGCCTCACGGCTGGCCGAAGCCGAACTCCGCAGAGGTCTCCGGCAGGGCGGCCTGACGCACCGGCGCCGAGCTGGTCAGCGGCTCTTTGTAAACAAAGCCGTAGATCGGATAGACACTGGAGCCCAGATCATTGATCGGGGCGTACCAGACCTTGACCGCACTCCAGTCGCCGGCGTCGGAAACGTCCACCACAGTGACGTTTTCCTCGATCTTGCCGCGGCTGCCGCCCCAGTTGGCGTGGGTGACGCGGATCACGCGATCGGTCAGCACTTCGGAGACCATGGCCACATGGCCGCGGGTCATGCGTCCGTGGGGCTGGAACACCAGAACGGCGCCGGTTTCGGGCTGGTTGCCCGTGCGGAATTGCTCCGTTCCCTGACGCCACCACGTCCAGGCATCGCCATAGATCTCGATGCCCGACGCCAACCGCACAAAGGTGACGCACTGCCAGTAGACATCCTGGGTCCGTCCCGAAGAGACGGCGAACAGGCTGAGACCGAGGGTGGCGGCAACCATGAGGGCGGAGAGGCGTTTCAGCATGCGGAGCACTGTGCGCTGTTGAGACTGCTTCGGCCTATACGATAGTTTTCGGCGCCTGAAACCCCTCAACAGGCGAAATGCCTGTGGGCGAAGCGGCCCGCATTCGGCCGGGTCTGCGGGCGCGCAACCAGCCACGCGCCGGTCTTTCGACCAGATGATAGGTGCCCGCGGCCACCACCGGCACCATCAGTACCAGCGCCAGCCAGACGGGCCAGGCGAGACCTGCATCGCCCACGCCGGTCAGGCGGGCGGCGACATTGACCGCAACCAGCTTGACCGGAATGCAGACCATATAGACCGAGTAGCTGATCTCTCCCAGATAGACGGCGGGAGCCGAGGCCATGATGCCGGCGCGGCTGTTGGGGATGCCCGCCAGACCGAGGATCATCAGCCCCGCCAGCACGACGATCATCGCATCCGGCGCGCTGAGGGCCGCCGAGGCCGCCAGCGCGAGGGCAGAAACGACAGCAAGGCCTGCCGGGCGGGCCATCGGCCCGCGGCGATACAGCAGATAGAGGGCGCAGCCATAGGCGAAGCAGGGCACGATCCGCAGCGCGCCCCACTGGATGGTAGCCTGGGTCAGGGGAAAGCCCGCCAGCGTCTGGAACACCAAATAGATCGCCGGAATGAAGGCGGCCGTGACGCCGAGAGCGATCCACGGCCGGTCGCGCATGCGCCAGGCGACGGCGGCGAAGGCGGGGAAGGTCAGATAGGCGAACCACTCGGCCGAGATCGACCAGGAGGGGTGGTTGAAGGCGGCCTCGGGTGCCAGACCCCAGGCGTGGACCATGGCCAGATTGGCCGGCAGCGAGGCCCAGTCGAGCACACTGGCGTTCAGCGACATGCCGGCGACCGTGGCCGCCAGCCCCAGGGCGATCACGCCGAACAGGGTGAACAGGTGCAGCGGATAGACCCGCGCCAGCCGCGCCCAGAGAAAGCCGCCATAGTCGGACCGACGGGTGCCGAACGCCTCGAGATAGACGTGGCACAGGATGAAGCCCGACAGGACGAAGAAGACCTCCACCCCCAGATAGCCCTTGGCCACCGCATGGGGCAGGACGCCGACGTCGAGGTCGGGCCAGAAGGCATAGACCACCACCCAGGCCGCAGCCAGGAAGCGCAGCGCCGTCAGGGGGCGCAGATCGGCGGGGCCGTGGAGTTCGGGCGGTGAAGCGGTCATGGCCGAAACCTTGCCATACCGCCGATGTGAGAACCGTTAAGACGCGGGGGCGGGTGCCGCATCTGCCGGGGCATCGACCACCAGGCCGGATTCACCCGCGCTCATGATGGCCGAGACCGTGGCCGCGCAGCCATTCAGGGTCTCGCCGCCCACTTCCAGGCGGGCCGTCAGCGGATAGGTGCGGTCGCTCATGCCGTCCGAGCATTCGGTCGCCATCAGGATCAGGTCCATGGGGGCGCCGTCCGCCGTGGTGCCACGCCAGCTGGCCACCGTGCCCATAAGCTCGACCCCGTCATGGGTGGCCCGACGCTCCGGCCGGTCCACACCGGAATAGACCAGGGCATCGGCGGTCACGTCCACGCCCCAGAAGGGTTCCGTCCCGAGCGCCCGCAGGGGCTGGTCCAGCGGCACCCCGCCCAATTCCAGGACCGTCGCCGGGGGCTCGACCGGCGGCGGGGCCTCGCCCTCGGGCGAGCAGGCGGCAAGGGCCAGAACGGCGACGGCGGACAGGATCAGACGCATCACAGGACTCCCGGAAGGTACACGCCATGCCAACGCCATCCCGTGACCGGGGTCAAGTCGCCGCCGCTCGGCGATTTCCATGTTCCGGTGTAGGGTTAACGCCGTCATGCGAAAGGACATCCCATGAAGATCCTGCGTATCGTGCTCGTTCTGGCGGTGCTGGCCTATGCCGGCTGGCTGGCCTGGCCCTTCCTGTCGCCCTTCCTGGAAGGTGCAGGCATGGATGCCGCCACAACCCGCGCCGGTGCCGAGGCCCAGGTCGGTCTGGACCTGCCGGTCATCGCCCTGTGGGTCGGCGCCGTGGTCCTGTATCTGGTCGCAGCCCTTCTGCTGGGGTCCGGAAACCCGCGCGCCGCCGTCGCCTATTTCCTCGGGTTCATGGCCGATGCCGTACTGCGCCTCGCCATCGACCGGGGCGGCTTCGGCGGCGGTAGCGACGCCGGCGGCAAGATTGACCCGAACGCCCCCTCGATGCAGTCGACCATCACCGAAGGCGGTCCCGCCGCGGCGCCCGGAGGTCTGGGCGCGGATCTGGGCGTCGACCCCACCTGGCTGGTACTGGGCGCCCTGGTCGTGGTCGGCCTGCTGATCGTGATGGTCACCCGGGCGCGCCGCCGCAAAAGGACGCCGGGCCAGCTTTCGATCTGAGGCTGTCGACCCCACATGGGTCTTGCCGGTTGATTCCCGCGTCAGGGGCGCTAGACCGGCGATCGACCGATCTGGCGCGGCCCTCCCCGGCCGTCTGCCGCGTTTCCGACCCGACCGAGGACATCCATGGCCCAGGCTGCTGCATCCGACACCCCCTATGACGTCGTCATCATCGGCGGGGGCCCCGGCGGCTACAACGCCGCCATCCGCGCCGGCCAGCTGGGGCTGAAGGTCGCCTGCATCGAGATGCGCGAGACCCTGGGCGGCACCTGCCTGAACGTCGGCTGCATGCCCTCCAAGGCCCTGCTGCACGCGTCGGAACTGTATGAAACCGCGGGGCGCGAGTTCGCGGGTCTGGGCATTGAGGTGTCGCCGACGCTGAACCTTGGCCAGATGATGAAGCAGAAGCAGGAAAGCGTCACCGCCCTGACCAAGGGCATCGAATTCCTGTTCAAGAAGAACAAGGTCGACTGGGTGAAGGGCCGTGGCCGCCTGAAAGGCAAGGGCGTGGTCGAGGTCGAGGCCGCCGACGGCACCACCACCACGCTGAACACGGCCAATGTCGTGATCGCCACGGGCTCGGAGCCCACCCCCCTGCCTGGCGTGACCTTTGAGCCCGGCAAGGTGATCGACTCCACCGGTGCGCTGGCGCTGGACAAGGTGCCCGAGAAGCTGATCGTGGTCGGGGCCGGCATCATCGGGCTGGAGCTCGGCTCGGTCTGGCGGCGTCTGGGGGCCGAGGTGACGGTGGTGGAATATCTGGACCGCATCACGCCGGGCGTGGACAGCGACCTGGCCACGGCCTTCCAGCGCGTCCTGACCAAACAGGGCATGAAGTTCAAGCTGGGCGCCAAGGTGACGGGGGCCAAGACCTCCAAGTCCGGCGTGGAGCTGACTGTCGAGCCCGCCAAAGGCGGCGAGGCCGAGACGCTGAAGGGCGATGTGGTGCTGGTCGCCATCGGCCGCCGTCCCTACACCGAAGGCTTGGGGCTGGAGACGGTCGGCCTGACCACGGACAAGCGCGGCTTTCTCGACAACGATCACTTCCGCACCGGCACGGACGGCATCTGGGTGGTCGGCGACGTCACCCACGGACCGATGCTGGCCCACAAGGCCGAGGAAGACGCGGTCGCGGCCATCGAGACCATCGCGGGCAGGGCCGGACACGTCGACTACAACCTGGTGCCCGGCGTGGTCTACACCAGCCCGGAAGTGGCTTGGGTCGGCCAGACCGAGGACCAGCTGAAGGCGGCGGGCGTCGCCTACAAGGTCGGGAAATTCCCCTTTACCGCCAACAGCCGCGCCAAGATCAACCACGAGACCGACGGCTACGCCAAGGTGCTGGCCGATGCCGAAACCGACCGCGTGCTGGGCGTCCACATCATGGGCCCGCAGGCCGGCGAGATGATCCATGAGGCGGCCATGTGCATGGCGTTCGGCGGCTCGTCCGAGGACATCGCCCGCACCTGCCACGCCCACCCGACCCGCTCGGAGGCCGTGCGTCAGGCCGCCATGGGCGTCGAAGGCTGGACGATGCAGGCCTAGCGGGTTCGCGCGGGCGGCCTGAGGCCGCTCAGCGTCATCCGCTGCCGGCCATAGTCCAGCTCGACCCGACGGAAACGATACAGGATGTCGGCCCCGATCAGCAGGGCCGGCGCTGCGATCAGGTCCAGCGCCTCGAAGGCGTGCAGGTCGGCGAACAGCAGGCTCGTGGGGCCGAGGTCACGATTGGCGATTTCAAGTCCCCGCACCTCGCGCTCGCGCGCCATCAGGACCTGGCCGGTGACGCCATAGACCTCGACGTCGCGGCCGGGCTCATCTGCCCGTCCGGCACTCAGCGCCTCCAGCAGGGCCAGATTGCCGATCGAATACTGGGCGCCGGTATCGACGAAGGCCGACAGGGTCACCCCCCCGGCACGGGCGGTCGGCAGGATCAGCTGTCCGAACCGCCCGATTTCGGCACGCACGCCCTCGCGGGTCAGGCGCGACGGTGAGGCAAAGGCCGGGCTGCCCTCGAACACATCGCTGCCCGAAGGCCGCATCGACACCCGCCGCCGGGCCAGATCGATGCTGAGCCGGTAGCGCGACAGCACGTCCAGCCCCAGCAGGCCATCGGCCGCCAACAGATCCCGACTGACCACCGGACAGACCAGATCGTTGAACGTCCGCCCCGCGAAATCCAGCCGGGCCAGCCGGACCGTCGGCAGGACTTCGGCCGAGGTGATGGCATGGACCAGAACCGGCGGGCCCGCGGGCAGGTTCAGATCGCGCACCACGGTATCGGCCAGCACGGTGCGTCCGGCCCCGGTGTCGAGCACCAGCGGATAGCGGTTGCTGCCGTTCAGCTCGACCTCGGCCGCCACGCGGGTCAGGATATTGGTCAGCAGGCGCGGTTCGGGGTCCTGCCGCATCGGCGTCGCCAGCGCCCGACCGGCCACACCCAGCCCCGCCGCCGAAAGAATGAGCGTCCGCCGATCCAGACCGGTCACCGATATCTCCCTGCCCCGTGCCCGATCTGAGGCCGGGCTGGCCCGACCTTAACCCCGGGGATGGGCGGATGAATAGACGCCCATGAGGCGGGCGGCGTCGACGGCGGTGTATTTCTGGGTGGTCGAGAGGCTGGCGTGGCCCAGCAAGTCCTGCAGGCTGCGCAGGTCGGCACCGGCGCCCAGCAGATGGGTGGCAAAGCTGTGGCGCAGGGCGTGCGGGGTGGTGGTCTCGGGCAGGCCCAGGCGGCGGCGCAGGGTCTGGACAGCGGCCTGAACCTGACGCGGGCTGAGCTTGCCGCCGCGTCTGGCGAGGAACAGGGCGCGGTCGGGGCCCTCGGTCCAGGGCCTGAGGTCGCGGTAGGCGGCCACGGCCTCGGAGACCTGGGGCAGGACCGGGACGATCCGGGTCTTGGTGCCCTTGCCGGTGATGCGCAGGGTCTCGCCCAGCGGGACATCGGCATCGGTCAGGCTGAGGGCCTCGGAAATGCGGAGGCCACAACCGTACAGCAGCATCAGCACGGCCCGGTCGCGGGCGGCCTCCCAGGGCGGGGTTTCGGCATCGTCGCCGGTGGCGTCCATCAGCTCCAGCGCCTGATCGATCTGGAGCGCGCGCGGCAGGCCGGGCTTGATGCGGGGCCCCCGCACCAGCGCCAGTTCGGGCGCCTCAATGCCCAGACGTCGTTCCAGAAAGCGGTGGAAAGCACGGATGGCCGACAGGGCCTGACTGAGCGAGCGGGCCGACAGGGGGTGAGCGCCGGAGCGGCGCTCGGCCAGATGGGCACGCAGGTCGGAGGCCGTGATCCCGGCCAGATCACCGACCGTCAGGGCTCCGCCCCGGTGCCCGGCCAGAAAGGCCAGATAGCGGCGGCCGGCGTGGGCATAGGCCTCCAGCGTGCGCGGCGACAGGCGGCGCTCGTGCGCCAGATGGTGCAGCCAGGCGTGAAGCGCTGTCTCTGCGGGCGCGCCGGGCTCGGGAAGGGTCAACTGAGGATCGGCCATCGCTCGGCCATGCGTTCGATCACCCGGGTCAGGAACGCCGCCAGCTCGCAGCCCATGTCGGGCGTAAACCCGTCCGGATCGGGCGAGCCAAAGGCGCAGAGGGCCGGGCGGGTGGTGCCGTTGGGGCCAACATGCGGGGCCATGCGGACCAGGGCGACCGACCGGACCTCATCCTCGGCCGCGCCGAACAGGCCCAGCCCCTGCCCGCCCGTGCCCAGCCGGTGCAGGCCGTTCCGGCCCAACAGACCGTCGACGCCGCCCGGCTCCAGCGCGCGCCAGCCGAAAGGAATGCCGCCCGGCTTCTCCAGCACGATCGACGCGCCGGCCAGACCAAAGCGGGCCTGGGCGGCGGCATCCAGACGGCGGGCGAGGTCGGAGGGGTTGCGCGCCTCCATCAGGTCGAGGACGGCGACATGGGTCTGGGCCTGGGCGGCGAAATTGGCGCGGGCGACGCCCTCAATGGCCTTGCGGGCGCCGGCCTCGCGCGCTGCGACGGCCTCGACCCGGGACAGGGCGGCGGCGCCGAAGTCCACGACATTGGGGCCGTGCGGGCGCAGACCCAGTTCCTGCAAGAGGGCGCGGTCCTCGACCAGGGTCGCGGCATGGCTTTGCAGCCAGGCGCGCACCTCGGGCCAGCGGGGCCCCTCGTCCGCAGGGTCATCGTGGAACAGGTCGGCGGTCTCGGTCACGGTTGGCCCCGGTTCGGCGCAACCGACCGGGTCACCGGCGCGCCGTCTTACAGAATGCTCTGGCCGGTCTTGCCCCAGTCGGCCAGGAAGGCATCAAGACCCTTGTCGGTTAACGGGTGCTTGACCAGCGCCTTGAAGGTGTCGGCCGGCAGGGTCGCCGCATCGGCTCCGGCCAGCGCCGCCGCCGAGACATGGGCGGGATTGCGCAGCGAGGCGGCCAAGACTTCGGTCTCGAATCCGTGGATGTCGTAGAGGGTGCGGATTTCTTCCAGCAGGCCGATCCCGTCGGCCCCGTGGTCCTCAAGGCGCCCGACGAAGGGCGAGATGAAGCTGGCCCCGGCCTTGGCTGCCAGCATGGCCTGGGCGGCCGAGAAGCACAGGGTCACATTGGTGCGGATGCCCTTGTCCGAAAAGGCCCGCGTGGCGCGCAGCCCGTCCCAGGTCAGCGGCAGCTTGACCACGACGTTCGGGGCGATGCCAGCCAGCTTTTCGCCCTCCTTGACCATGGTCTCGAAGTCGGTCGCGACGGCCTCGGCCGAAATGGGCCCCTCGACGAGGGCGCAAATCTCGGCGATGACCTCAGCGATGTTGCGACCAGACTTGGCGATCAGGGACGGATTGGTGGTCACGCCGTCCACCATTCCGGTGGGCAGCATGTCCTTGATGACGGCGACGTC
>JAHJYN010000259.1 GCA_018826885.1 Alphaproteobacteria bacterium
CCCGTCTCACGCCACTTGTCCCACTTCTGGCGATAGTCCTGGGCGGCGATGAAGGCGGCGCGATAGCCGGCCATATTGCCCATGCCGGTGGCCGGCGAACGGCCCCGACCGCCATAGACGCGGCTGGGGTTCTCGCCGCAGGCCATCTTGACCGTATAGGGAGCGTCCGGGAACTTCATGCCCTGCATGGTGACCGAGGGCACATTGCGCAGCGTCACGCCGCGCCCGCCGAACAGATTGGCCGAGCCGGGCAGGATGTGAACCGTGGTGACCCCGCCGGCGCGCGCCGTGTTGAAGCCCGGGTCCTGCGGCCAGACCGAATGCTCGGCCCAGACCTCGGCGGTGTTGGGGTTGGTCGCCTCATTGCCGTCGCTCATCCCCTGGACGCCGGGCGAGGGATAGACGCCGAGGTGGCTGTGCACATCGATGATGCCGGGGGTCACGAAGCGCCCTTCGGCATCGATCACCCGGTGTCCGGCCGGGACGGCCGTGGAGGCACCGCCGACCGCGGCGACCTTGCCATCCGTCAGAATGACCGTGCCGTTCTCGATCCTGCGTCCGTCGCCCGTGAAGACGGTCGCGCCGACAATGGCCAGGTTCTCGCGCGGCAGGCCGCGATAGGTCGAGGGATAGGGATCCGGATTGGTCGCGGCGTCCATGCCGGCCGGCAGGGCCCGGGCTTCCCGCGCGGGGGCGGCGTCGCCGTTCCCGTCAGACGAAGCCCCTTCCCCTGTGGTGGCGCAGGCCGACAGGCCGAGCGTGGCGGCAAGGATGAGGGCGAGCGGCCCGGACGCGGACCCCCGCAGACGTGTTGTGAACATGGTGGTCAGCTCCCCAGTCAACCGGATCGTCGCGCGCTCACCGCAGAGCGGGCGAAGACGCGATTACAAGAGGGTTCCGCGAGCCCCGTCAAAGCCGGATTCATTACAAAGCTGTAAGGCGCGCCCTGACCCCGGCCTCGTCCATGCCTGTGATCTCCAGCCGTTTGGTTCGGCTGCGATCACCCTGATGCATTGAGACCGCGCCCCTCGGCAGGCCCAGGGCCCCGGCCACCAGCCGCACCAATGCCTCATTGGCCCGTCCCTCGATCGGGCGGGCGCGGACCCGCGCCTTGAGCACGGGCCTGCCTTCAGGATCACTGTCCCAGCCGTCCAGCCGGTCGTGCGCTGCCCCGGGTGTCAACCGCACCGAAATGCGGCAGACCGGATCAGCCAAGCGCCGTCATCAGCTCGGGTACGGCGGTCTTGTAGTCGGCGACCAGGCCGTAGTCGGCGACCTGGAAGATCGGGGCGTCCGGATCCTTGTTGATCGCGACGATGATCTTGGAATCCTTCATGCCGGCCAGGTGCTGGATGGCACCCGAGATGCCAATGGCGATGTAGAGCTCGGGGGCGACCACCTTGCCGGTCTGGCCGACCTGATAGTCGTTCGGCGCATAGCCGGCGTCGACCGCGGCGCGCGAGGCGCCGACGGCGGCGCCCAGCTTGTCCGCCAGCGGATCCATGACGGCATGGAATTCCTCGGAAGAGCCCATGGCCCGGCCGCCGGACACGACGATCTTGGCCGCGCCCAGTTCAGGACGGTCGGACTTGACCATTTCCTCGGAGACAAAGGTGGTCTTCGGCGCGTCGCCGCCCGTGACGGACTCGACCGTCGCCGAGCCGCCCTCTTCCGCGGCATCAAAGCCGGTCGGACGGACGGTGATGACCTTCTTGGCGTCGGAGGACTGGACGGTTTCCAGCGCATTGCCCGCATAGATGGGACGCACAAAGGTGTCGGCCGACACCACCTCGATGATGTCCGAGATCGGCGCGACGTCCAGCTTCGCGGCGATACGCGGAGCGAAATTCTTGCCGTCCGTGGTGGCCGGGGCGAGGATGGCGTCATAGCCGTCGGCCAGCGGCAGGACGGTGGCCTCGACGGCCTCGGCCAGCACCTTGCCCAGGCCGGCGCTCTCGGCCAGCAGGACCTTGCGGACGCCCTTGATCTTCGCGGCGGCGTCGGCAGCAGCCTTGGCGCCTTCGCCCACGACCAGGATGTCGATGTCGCCGCCGATCTTCGAGGCGGCGGTCACGGTCTTGTGCGTGGTGTCACGGACGGTCGCGCCGTCGTGGTCCGCAATGACGAGAACGGCCATCAGATCACTCCCTTGGACTTGAGCTTGGCAACCAGTTCGGCAGCGTCGGCCACCTTTTCACCCGCCTCGCGCTTGGGCGGCTCGGTGACCTTGACCACCTTGAGGCGCGGCGCCGTATCGGCACCGTAGTCGGCGACCGCCTTCGTCGCGATCTCCTTCTTCTTGGCCTTCATGATGTTGGGCAGCGAGGCATAGCGCGGCGTGTTGAGGCGCAGGTCGACGGTGATGACCGCCGGCAGGGTGACCGCGATGGTCTGCAGGCCGCCGTCGATCTCGCGCGTGACCTGGGCCTTCCCGTCCTTGATCTCGACCTTGGAGGCGAAGGTCGCCTGCGGCCAGTCCAGCAGGGCGGCCAGCATCTGGCCGACCGCATTGTTGTCGCCGTCGATGGCCTGTTTGCCCATCAGCACCAGATCGGGCTTTTCCTCGTCGACCACGGCCTTGAGCACCTTGGCCACGGCCAGCGGCTCCAGATCCGTGTCGGACTGGACGAGGATGCCGCGATCGGCCCCGATCGCCAGGGCGTTGCGGATCGTCTCCTGGGCCTGGGTCACACCCACCGAGACGGCGACGATTTCCTCGACCGTATTGGCGGCGTGATGCCCCTTGCCTTCCTTGAGCCGAACGGCCTCCTCGACGGCGATTTCGTCGAAGGGGTTCATACTCATCTTGACATTGGCGAGGTCGACCCCGCTCTGGTCGGCCTTCACCCTGGCCTTGACGTTATAGTCGATCACCCGTTTGACAGGGACGAGAACCTTCATGAGCCTATCCATTTTAGCGCTGGCCAATTAAACGCCGCGTGCGTGGCGTTGGACATGGAACGGCCAAACCGGCCTGTCAATGTAACGCCGGGTCAAGCTAACTGCGGCAAAGCCACGCCGCGCCCCGGCAAAGGAGCCCCGGACCGACCATGCATCGCTTTCTGAGTTTCCGGCGACTGGGTATACTTTTCCTCGGCCTGTTCGGCATGATCGTGGCCGGAATGCTGGTCTATCAGCAGGTCTGGGTCAGCCCGGGCGAGCGCTGCGAGGCCGCCGGCAACTGGTACGATGTGACCACCCGGACCTGCGCCCAGCCGATCTTCGTCCCCGACATCACCGGGCGGCCGATCGGGGTCAGCCGACTGGAGGCCTCCAGGGCCAAGAACGCCGAGCTGCTGGTGCTGGAGCGTCAGGTCGCGGCCCAGAAAAAGGCGCGGCAGGACGCGGTCGATGCCGAGCGGGCCCGGCTGCGGGCCCAACAGGGCCGGTAATCCGGAAACGCTAGCGGGTGGCGCCCGGGCGCCATTTCACGTCATCGGCGCCGTGGTGATTGGCCCGTCGGCCCGCCACGAACAGATGGTCGGACAGCCGGTTCAGATAGCGCAGCGCCGCAGGCGTCACCGCGACCCCGGCCTCGACCAGACGGACGGCGCAGCGCTCGGCCCGCCGGCACACGGTGCGGGCCAGATGCAGATGGGTCGACAGCGGCGATCCGCCCGGCAGGATGAAGCTGTCGAGCGGCTTCTGGCTCTCGTTCATCCAGTCGATCTCCTGCTCCAGACGCTCGACCTGGCTGTCGATGATCCGCAGGGCCTCCCATTCCGGGGGCGGGTCCAGCGGCGTGGCCAGATCGGCGCCCAGATCGAACAGTTCGTTCTGGATGCGGGCCAGCATGGCGTCGATGCGGTCGTTCTGGCCCGAGTTCAGCCGGGCGAGGCCGATAACGGCATTCAGTTCGTCGACAGCGCCATAGGCCTCGACCCGCAGGTCGGTCTTGGACACCGACGCGCCATTGGCGAGACGCGTCTGCCCCTCATCGCCCGTGCGCGTGTAAATCTTGTTGAGCAGGACCATCGGCCTAGCCTCCCTGGGTGGATTTCCACCACATGGCGACGACCAGCAGCACCACGGCCACGGCCTGGAGGCCCACGCGCAGGCGCATCAGATGATTGGAGCGGCTGCGCGCCGCGTCTCCCGGGGTGAACAGGGCCTTCAGCCCGAACCCCAAGGTGATGGCGACCGCGGCGATGGCGATCAGGATCAGGATGTCGACGATGTTGCCCATGCGGGCAAACTAGGCCGCGCGCCCCCGCCTGACCAGAGGGTCAGGCGGGGTGCGGCAATCAGCCGATCAATACCGGTAGTGGTCGGGCTTGAACGGCCCCGCGGGCGGGACCGAGATGTAGTCCGACTGTTCCTTCGTCAGGGTCGTCAGCTTGGCGCCCAGCTTGTCGAGGTGCAGGGCCGCGACCTTTTCGTCCAGATGCTTGGGCAGGACGTAGACCTGGTTCTCGTACTTCGACTTGTTGGTCCACAGCTCGATCTGGGCCAGCACCTGATTGGTGAAGGAGGCCGACATCACGAACGAGGGGTGGCCCGTCGCATTGCCGAGGTTCACCAGACGGCCCTTGGACAGCAGGATGATCTTCTTGCCGTCGG
>JAHJYN010000260.1 GCA_018826885.1 Alphaproteobacteria bacterium
GCCACCGACTGGGCGGCGGGCCTGCCGGACTGAGGTCTAGAACAGGCCGTTGCCCTTGGGCAGCTCGACATAGCGGTGCACGCGGGTGGCCATGACGAGGCCAAAGCCGATCATGACGGTCAACATGACGGTGCCGCCGTTTGACATCAGCGGCATGGGCACGCCCACGACCGGGGCCAGACCCATGACCATGGCGCCGTTGATCAGCACATAGAGGGCGAAGGTGGCGGTCACCCCCGCGGTGGCGAGCCGGCCGAAATGGCTGTGCGACAGCGACGCGATCCGCAGCGAGATCAGGATCACCCCCAGATAGCAGAGCAGCATGCCAAAGGAGCCGACGAAGCCGAACTCCTCGGACACGGCGGCGAAGATGAAGTCGGTGTGGCGTTCGGGCAGGAATTCCAGCTGGCTCTGGCTGCCGAGACCATAGCCCTTGCCCAGCAGACCGCCGGAGCCCATGGCGATCTTGGACTGCATGATCTGATAGCCCTCGCCCGAGGGGTCGGCTTCCGGGTTGAGGAAGGTCAGGACCCGGTCGCGCTGATAGTCATGCATGACGAACTGGATGAAGGGCCAGACACCGGCCGCCACCGCGCCGCCCGCAACGACGATGATCTTCCAGCTGAGACCCGCGGCAAACATGATGGCCGCCCCGGTCATGCCGAGCAGCAGGGCACTGCCGAGGTCGGGCTGGTGGGCAACGAGGGCGAAGGGCGCCCCGATCATCAGGGCCGGATAGATCAGTTTCCAGTGAAAGCGCGCTTCCTGGGCCGTGGCGCCGTGGTACCAGCGGGCCAGGGCCAGAACGAGGGCGATCTTCATCAGCTCGGACGGCTGGATGCGGGTGACGCCGAGGTCCAGCCAGCGGGTCGCGCCCATGGCCGTATAGCCGAGCCCCGGAATCTCGATAGCCGCCAGCAGCAGCAACGAGCCAAAATAGGCCGGATAGGCCAGATGGAACCACCATTTCAGGTTCACCATCGACAGGGCCAGAAGGACCGCCAGACAGACGCCGAAGCGGATCAGGTGTTTGGCGGCCCACGGCTCCCACGACCCCTGGGCCACGGAATAGAGCATGGCCGCGCCCATGCCGGAGATGGCGCACAGCAAAAGCAGGAGGCGCCAGTCCAGCTGGGTAATCTTGACGCTCAGCCGGTCGCGTTCGCCGGGACGGGTCAGGGCCGAGGCGGTCATTGCGGATCCGGAAGATAGGGTTGCGGCCCCGCGAGGTCCTGCGGCGCGGGTGGGTCCGGCGAGACCGGAACGGCCTCGGCAGCGGCGGATCCGGGCTCGGCCGCTGTGGGCGGCGGCGGAGCGGCGCCTTCGTCGATTATGGACCCCGCCTCGGGCTCGGGCGGCAGCGGCCGCTCGATGCGGGCGCGCATATCGGGATCCTTGAGCAGGGCCACCTTCATGACCTCGCGCGCACGCGGCGCGGCGTCGGCCGAGCCGCCTGCCGGGGCATGCTGGATGATCAAGGCGATGGCATAGCGGGGCGCATCGTGCGGCGCGAAGGCGACGAACAGGGCATGGTCCCGGCGGCTCCAGACCGCATTGCGGGGCCCCCGCGATTCCCCGGGCTTGTAGTCCCTGGACTGGGCCGTGCCGGTCTTGCCGGCCATCAGGATGTCGCCAAGTCCGAGCTGTGACGCACGATAGCCCGTGCCCCTGACATCATTGGCCACCGCCGCCATGCCCGCACGCACGATATCGAGGTGCTCAGTGCTGAACGGCAGATCAGCGAAGGTGGCTTCGGCGTAGGGCTCGCCGTCAATCGATTTGATCAGACGCGGCTGCACGGCCTTGCGGCCATTGGCGAGACGCGCCGTCATCACTGCCAGCTGCAGGGCGTTGACCGACAGGGCTCCCTGACCAATCGCAACGGACAGGGTTTCGCCGGGATACCATTTGGGATCATCCTCCCAGCTGGTGGCCTCGGTGTATTCGCGCTTCCATTTCTGGGAGGGCACGACGCCGTCGGACTGGCCGGCGATGCCGATCTCATAGCTGTGACCGAAGCCGAGATCCTCGGCGACCCGTGCAATCCGGTCGACGCCGGCGCGATTGCAGAGGTGGTAGAAATAGGTGTCGCACGAGTTCTTGATGGCATCGTGCATGTTCATCGAACCGTGCCCGCCGGCCTTCCAGCAGCGGAAGGTACGGGCTCCGAAGCGATAGCCGCCGGTGCAAGTCACCCGTTCGGCGGGGTCGATCCCGGCGTCGAGGAAGGCCAGGGCTGTGGTCATCTTGAAGGTCGAGCCCGGCGGGAAGGTGCCGTAGATGGCCTTGTCCAGCAGGGGCCGCCGCTCATAGTCGGCCCAGGCGCGATAGATGTTGCTGGGCACGCCCGAGACGAACAGGTTCGGATCGAAGGACGGTGACGACACCATGGCCAGGATGTCGCCATTGCGGACGTCCATGACCACGCAACCGCCGGATTCCTCGCCGAACACCTCGAGCGCGCGGTTCTGGATGTCGGTGTCCAGGGTCAGCATCACTTCCTTGCCCGGGACGGCAGGGCGGGAGTTTTCCGGGTCTTCGCCGACCACGCGCCCGCGGGCGTCGACCTCGACCCGCTGGCCGCCGGCCTCGCCACGAAGCTGGTCGTCGAGCGCCGCCTCGACGCCCTGACGGCCGATGCGGAAGCCGGGGTTGAACAGCAGGGCCGAGGGCTCTTCGCCCTTGTCGCGCACGGCCTTGATGTCGCGATCCGAGACCTTGGCCACATAGCCGACGACGTGAGCGAACGAGCCCCCATGCGGGTAGAAGCGGGTCTCGTGCATGTCGGCCATCACGCCGGGCAGCTCGTTGGCGTAGAGGTTGACCTTGGCGAACTCTTCCCAGGTCAGGTCGCTCTTGACCGGGACGGGCGAGAAGCGCGGGGCGGCGTTGACGTCGCGGATGATGCCCCGACGACGCTCGAGGGTGTCGGGGATCAGCCGGCCGAGCAGGTCCAGCGTCTGATCCAGATCCTTGGTCTCGTCGCGAACCACCAGCACGCGGAAGCTGGGCCGGTTGCCGGCGATGATCACACCGTCGCGGTCGCGAATGATGCCACGCGGCGGCGGCACAAGCCGGAAGTTGAACTGATTGGCCGTGGCGAGGGTGGTGTATTCCTGGGCCTGGACGACCTGCAGCTGGCCGAGGCGCGCGGTCAGGCCCAGCACGCCCAGCCCGGTCAGACCGCCCAGCACGAAGGTGCGCCGCAGGAACGAGCCCTGCCGCTCATTGACGTCCGAAAAGAAGATCGAGGGTTCGCTGCTCATCGAAACCGCACATCGCCATCGTCAAACCGCTGGATCAGGCGATCCGCCAGCGGGAAGATCAGAAGCGTCGGCACGATCTGGCCCAGAAGGGCCAGAAGGCTCGGCGCCCGCCCGGCCACGATTGTAACGATGACATAGGCCAGAAAGAAGGCCCCCAGGGCGGCCACCGTATACCAGACGAACAGGACGCGGGTTTCCTGACCCATCAGGAAATTCCGGGACACCAGAATGGCCGCATAGACGCACAGCAGCACCAGTCCCCACAGACCCAGCGGGGCATACCACAGGAGGTCCAGAAACAGTCCGAGGACGAACAGCATCAGGGGCGCAGAGATCGAGGGCCGGATCAGCGGCCAGGCGAAGGCCAGCACCAGGGGAATGACAGGCTCGGGCAGGCTGAGGCCGAACAGGGTGACGGGCGTCGCCAGGATCAGGGTGGCCAGTACAGCCAGCAGCGCCGGATAGATGATCCACTGCAGAGGTCCGACGACGCGAACGGCGACCGGACGTCTCACTCGCCTGCACCGCCGGGCTGGGGACCGGTTGCGGGGGCCGGTGCGGCCGCAGCCGCGGCCTCGGACGCCGGGGGCGCGGCCGCCGTGCCGAGCGCGGCCAGCGGCGGAGCGTTCAGCGTCTCGGGATCAACCAGCTGGCCGAAGTCTTCGAATTTCAGGACCTTGACGAAGTCGATGGCCCCCCGGTCGCTGAACAGCTTGATCCGCCAGGAGCCGTCGATGCCGCGCGCGACGACGCCGATCGGCACGCCCCGGGGAATGCCGCCGCCATCGCCGGACGTCAGGACACGGTCGCCGACCTCGACCGAGTCGGTGCCGCGGACATATTCCAGGCGCGGATTGCCGCTGCCGTCGCCGGTCAGCATGGCGCGGGCGTCGGTGCGATCGATGAGCACCGGGATACGGCTGGAGACGTCGGTGACCAGCAGGACGCGGCTGACCCGCGGCGAGGTGCCCACCACCCGACCGACCAGACCGTGTTCGTTGATCACGGGGTTGCCGATGCGGACGCCCTGGCCCGTACCGACATCGATCAGGCGCGAGCGGGCGAAGGGGCCGCGCGATTCCGAGATCGACCGGGCGGTGGCCATCTCCACGTCCGGCTCGACCCGGATGCCCAGCATGGCCTCATAGCGGGTGTTGATGTTCTGCAGGGCGATGTTGGCATCGGCCACGGCCTGGAGCTCGGCGACCTGCTTCTTGAGGCGACGGTTCTCGGACACGGCGAAGAAATAGTCGCCGACATAGTCGCTGGCGGCGCCGACCCAGCGCACCGGCGCGGCGAGCACACCGCCGACCCCGCCCGAGACCTGATCCCCGGCGCCCCGGATGGCGTTCTGGCTGTCGGGATCCCCGCGCCGCTGGCTGAGCAGCAGGAAGACCGACACCACCAGCACCACGAGCACAGTCAGGCCCGCCGTCCAGATCAGCGGCACCTTGAGGTTCTCGAACGGTCCGTCGCGAAACGCCACGGCGACCCTTGCATCAGAGGGTTGGTGTCAACCGACCCACGCAGGGGCCGGCGGGCGAATCTGCCCACGGAGTCAGGCTATCGCAGAATCACCGGGGCTTGAAAACCGCTGATGTCTGCGGGGCGCGAGACAGGCTCTAGAGCGAGCTTTCCAGCACGCCCTTCATCCAGC
>JAHJYN010000033.1 GCA_018826885.1 Alphaproteobacteria bacterium
GCCGACCGGGCCGGTCTGATGGCCGTCTTCTACCGCTACTTCCATCTGGGCGAGCCGATCTCCGAGGCCATGAGCCAGCTGTCCAAGAAGTATCTGCACAGCCGCGAGGGCCTGACCGGCGTGCTGGACTTCTACCTCGAGAAATACGTCCACGAGATCGAGCCGCAGGGGATCGGTTTCCTCGAATGGGTCGACAGCCCCGGCTATGACCCCAAGGCGATCCGCGCCGAGTTCAAGGCCGGCTGGTGGGGCACCCTCCTGACCGAACGCCTGCTCAAGCGGGAGTAGGGCCTACCCCCACGGACCGCCCGAACCGCCGCCGCCCTCGGCGCGGCGCTCGGCGTCGCGCCTTGCCTTGCGGTCGGCTTCCCAGCGCTTGAACCAGCGGTGGTAGCTGCGCTCCCCCCGCATGACGAACACCCAGTAGATCAGGCTGGCGCACAGCAGGACCAAAGCGAACACCTGCTGCGTATCAAAGGTCTGGCCGAACAGGGTCATCGGTCGTCTCCATAGCGCAGGCCAGAGGGTCTCACGACCCGCGCCAAAGGGCCAGACGGCGGGATCAGTGGGCGTCGCCGCGCGGGTCGATCATGCGGTGCGCATGCAGGATGAAATAGCGCATGTGGGCGTTGTCGACCGTGGCCTGGGCCTTGGCCTTCCACGCCTTCTTGGCTTCGGCATAGCTGGGGAAGGCGCCGACGAAGTCGATCTTGGACAGGTCGCGGAACACCGGGGCGTCGAGGTGGCGCAGCTCTCCGCCGATCACCAGATGCAGCAGTTGGTCGGGCTCTTGTCCGGGGGTCTTGGGGGTGTCGGTCATGGGCGGCTGGCCTGCGGGCAGGCCTCCTGATGGAGGGGGGAGGGGTCAACTGGCCCGGGGGATAGCCCCGGTTCGCTCCAGGATCAACGGGTGCAGGGCCGGTGCCGAGCAGATCAGGCTGGCCTGACGCGGGTCGGGCCGGTTGAAGCGCCAGTCCTCGCCCAGATGATCGGTGACGATCGCCCCGGCCTCACGCGCGATCAGGGCGCCTGCCGCGACGTCCCAGTCCCACTTGGGCGTCAGGGCCACCGTGGCGTCAAACGCCCCTGCCGCCACCAGCGCCATACGGTAAGCCAGGGCATTGCGCTTCTCGAACCGCATGGGCGGCCAGGGCGTGACCCACTGCGAGCCCTGCAGCATCTGGGCGCTGGCCAGCAGGGAGGCATCCTCCAGCGTATCGGTGTCGCTGGCCCGGATCGTCCGGCCGTTCATGCGCGCGCCCGTGCCGACCGTCGCCTCAAAGGTCTCCGACAGCTCCGGCACATGGATGACGGCGGCGACGGGCTGGCCGTCCTCGACCACGGCGATCGGAATGCACCACCAGGGCCGGTTGGCGATAAAGGCCTGGGTGCCGTCGATCGGATCGACCACAAAGATCCGCCGGTGCTTCAGTCGCTCGGGGCTGTCCGGGGTCTCCTCCGACAGCCAGCCATAGTCGGGCCGCGCCGTCCGCAGGCGGTCCTTCAGAAAGGCATCGACGGCATAGTCGGCGCTGGTGACCGGCGAGCCGCCGGGCTTGTGCTCGATCTCCAGACCCTTGACCCGTTCGGCCTCGGCGAGGATGGCGCCCTCGCGCGCGGCCTCGACGATCAGGACCAGATCGGCGGCGAGATCGGTCACTTGCCGGCCACCGCCACACCGTCGATCAGCAGCGACGGGCTGTTGAACGACGACCGGAACTCCAGGTCGCTCCCGGCCACCATCCGCATCCACAGCGCGCGCAGGTTTCCGGCCACGGTCACCTCGCTGACCGGATGGGTGATCTGGCCGCCCTCGAAGAAGAAGCCCGACACCCCCGCCGACCAGTCGCCCGTATTGGGGTTCAGCGACGGCCCGAACATGGACGTCACCAGCAGGCCGGTGCCCGTCTGGCCCATCAGGCCCTGCATGTCGGCTTCGCCCGGCGTCAGATGCAGATTGTGGGTCGAGACGCCCGACGGCCCGGCCAGCCCGCGCGACGCATGGCCGGTGCTGGCCAAACCCAGCTGGGCCGCCGCCGCCGTATTCATCAGCCAGGTGGTGATCACGCCCTGATCGACCAGCGCGCGCTCGACGACCTCGACCCCCTCATCATCGAACGGGGTCGAGCCCAGACCGCGCATCCGGAAGGGGTCATCGATCAGCGACAGATGGGCGGGCAGCACGGCCTCGCCCATGGCATCCTTCAGGAAGGAGGTGCCGCGCGCGATCGACGGGCCGGAGAGGGCCCCCAGCAGCGGCGACAGCACCTGGGTCGCGATCCGGTTCTCGAAGATGACTGGCAGGGTCTGCGAGGCGATCTTGCGCGCCCCTACGCGGGCCACGGCGCGGCGCCCGGCTTCCAGCCCCAGCGATTCCGCCGACGGCATGTCCGACAAATGCCGCAGGGTGCGGTGCTCGCCGCCCCGCTCCATAGCCCCGTCCTTTTCGGCAATGACGCCCGCGCCCAGCGAAAAGGCCGTGCCGCGATACTGACCGTCGAACCCGTGCGAGGTCACCAGCCGCCAGGCGCTGCGTGAGGCCGAGGCATGGCCGCCTTCGGATCGCGCCACGCCCTCGACCCCCAGCGCCGCCGCTTCACAGTCGCGCGCCGCCGCCTCCAGCGCCGGGGGCTCGGGGAAGGCGGCGTCATACAGGTCCAGCTCGCGGAACGGCGCCCGGGCCAGCCGGTCTTCAGGGGCGAGGGTGGCATAGGGGTCTTCGGGGGCCAGTCGCGCCATGGCCACGGCCCGCTCGATCAGCCGGGTCCGCGTGGGCGCCGACAGGTCCGAGGTCGAGACCGTGGCCTGCCGTCGTCCGATGAAAACCCTCAGGCCCAGGTCGTGCGATTCCTCGCGCTCGACATCCTCCAGCGCGCCGTCGCGCACGCCGACCGACAGCGAGGTCCGCTCGGCGGTCACCGCCTCGGCGGCATCGGCACCGGCCCTGAGCGCAGCGGCCAGGACATCGTGGATCAGATCAGTGGAGGGAGCAGGGGAATCGGCCATGCCCCGATATGGCGACAGCGGCGCGCAGGGGCAACCGCCCGCGAGGCGTCCGCCTCAGCCGACCGCCTGACCGATCAGGAGCCCTGCCGCAAACAACAGCAACGCATAGGTCAGGGCCATACCCAAAATCCGGCCCAGCGACGGCCCCTTCTGGAACAGCAGTCCACCCGCATGGATCACCCGCCCGACCAGCAGGGTCGCGCCCAGAATATGGATCAGCAGCGGCGTGGCCCCGGTCAGGGCCAGCAGCAACAGGGCGATCAACCCGGCCGGTACATATTCTGCGGCATTGCCAAAGGCCCGCCCGGCCGCCGTCAGCGACACATGGCCGCCGTCGCCGAAGGCCACCTTCAGTCGCCGCCTCTGCCCGACCACACCAAACGACAGCACCACCAGCCACAACACCAGCAGCCCCACCCACAGTGACAGGGCGTCCAGCGCCCCGGGCACGGCCTCGGGCCCGATGAAGTCCGACAGGGTCATCAGCGTGTCTCCCGCGCGATCGGATACAGGTTGAAGCGGTCGTCATAGAAGGGCGTCCGCTCATAGAACCAGGCCAGACGCGCATCGCCATTGGCGGCGAACTCGGGGTCGGCGGCCAGTTTGGCCTCGAACTCGGCCTTCAGCGCCGGGTCGGCGGCCAGCATCGCCTCGGCCAGCGGGGCGATGGCATAGCCTTCAATATATTCGACGCGATTCAGCACCTCGAGGAACATGCCCCAGGCAAAGAAGCTCTCGGTCGACTGCGGCTCCAGCAGCAGCACAACGACATCGCCCAGCGGCTGGTCGGTCGACACCCGCACCGATCCGGTGGGGAAGGTCCAGTCGCGGGTCTCGGGCGTCACGCCGCCCACCCGCACCGGTATGTGGCCCTCATTGGTGCGCGGCGACAGGCGGATGTCTTCCAGCCGCAGCATCTCGACGGAGACCGTGCGCGCCTCGTCCAGCGTTGCCATCTCGATGCCGTGCATCCGCAGCCGCTCGATGATGTCGGCCCGGTGCGCCGGCACCCAATAGGCCTCGGGCCGGGCCAGCTCCAGCGTCGGCACCGAGCCGTAGAAGGGCATCTGCCACAGCTCCGGATCGGCCACGCCCAGCCAGCGCACCTCCTCGCGGCCCGAGGCCGGGCTGACATAGGTCTCATAGCGGATGCCCTTGAACGGGCGGATCGCGACGGGCTCCTCGCTCGGCACGAAATTGGTCGGGACGGTCGCGGGGCGCAGGGCCCGGTCGGACTCCACCGCCGCGCGCAGGTCGCCGCCATCTTCGGCCAGCACCGTCAGCGCCGTTTCGAGGAAGACATAGGTGCCCAGCACCCGCTGCTCATAGGGCTTCAGGCTGTGGTTCTCGATCAGGATCGTAGGCACATGGGCGGCCGAGCCCCAGCCGTTCGAGAAGCGCTCGCCCAGCCCGCCGTCCGACAGGCCCGCGCGCGGGTTCTGGTCGTCGATCCCGAATACCAGCTCGCCGGGGATATGCCCCTGCGACTCGAGCGCCGCATTCATCGCCGGCTTGAAGGTGCCGTCCAGCCACAGGGCCGTGTCCGGGCTGCGGCTCCAGATGCCGTTCTCGCCGTTGTAGCCATAGGTCACGTCATATTGATAATCGAGACCGTCGGTGACGTGGATGTCGACGTACAGGTCCGGCTGATACTTCAGGATCAGCCCGCGCACCGCCTGCATCTCGGGCTGGTCCAGCTTCATATAGTCCCGGTTCAGGTTCTGGTTGGTGGCGGTATTGCGCCAGCCCTGAATGCGCGGCCCGCGCTGGTTCGGCCGGGAGTAGGCGCTGGCCCGCTCGTGCCCGTCGACCGACAGGATCGGGATCAGGATCAGATTGGCCCCGTCCAGCAGGTCGTCTCGCCCGTAAAAGGCGATGTCGCGCAGCAGCATCATGCCCGCGTCCTTGCCGTCGATCTCGCCGGGGTGAATGCCCGCCTGGGCCAGGATCACGGGCTTGGACGGATCGAAGGTGGCCCCGTCCTTGGACGCGATCACCGCATAGATCGGCCGTCCCTCGGGCGAGGTGCCGAACTGCTCGATCCGGATCCAGTCCGAGGCCGCATCCAGCCGGTCGAACCAGGCGCGCGTGTCCTCATAGTTGGGGCTGAAGTCCAGCTCGGGATCGCGCTCGAAATCCGTCGCCCACGGGTCCGAGGCCGGGCGCAGCAAGGACCGGCTGGCGCCGTCCCACGCCGGGGCCGGCGGCAGGAAACCCTGCGGGTCATACAGGGCCTGATTGGGCAGGGACGGCGTACTCTGGGACATCACGGGACTCGCAAACGGTGTCACCGCCAGACTGGCGGCCAGAACAAGGGCGGTACGAAGGGCTTTCATGGCCCTGTCATGAACCCGGGCGCCCGGCCATGGCAACCCTTTCACGCGCCCTGACCCGGCGCCGCAGGGCGCTTCAGGCTGTCGATCAGCTGGCTCAGCAGCGCGATCTGGTCCGCCTGACGCGCCAGCATGGCCTCGATCTCGACCGTGCGCATCTGGTCCATCTTGTCATGCAGGGCCATGATCTCGATCTCGGCTTTCAGATTGACCTCATAGTCATGGGCCGCCGCCGCCCGGTCCTTCGCGCTCTGCCGTTTCTGGCTCATCATGATCACCGGCGCCTGGATGGCGGCCAGCATCGACAGCATCAGGTTCAGGAAGATGAAGGGGTAGGGGTCGAACGCCGAGCGCGTCATCGCCAGGTTCAGCCCGACCCAGGCGACCAGCACCAGACCGAACAGGCAGATGAAGCCCCACGAGCCGCCGAACGACGCCACCCGGTCCGCCAGTCGCTCGCCGAACGTCGCCTCGGCTTCAAAAGCCGCATTGATGTTGCGCGAGATCGGGGTGCGCGCCTCGGTCCGCAGGAGCACCTGACGCTCCCGCTCGCTCAGCTCCTCGGGGGCCTTGCCGAACCATTTCTGCGCGGCATGGGTCATGAACTGCATCGGGGTAGACATGGGCTCGCCTCGGCTGTGGATCGCCCGACTGTAGATCATCGTGAGGTCGGGCGTCGCTATCCCTGCAGCAGCGACCAGCCGCCGGCCTGGACCAGCGCCGTCAGCGCCCGCCCCGTGGTGAAAACGTGATAGGCGACCAGCACGCACAGCGCCCCGACCACCCACTTCCGGCTCGGTGCAAAGGCCCCGATCGAAGTGCCGCCGATGAAGATCGCCATGCCGATCCAGAAGATCGGCCCCAGCGGGATCCGGGCAATCTCGCCGCTCAGCCCGGTGACGAGGAAGAAGGTCCCCGCCACGATCAGATTGGCCGCCAGCACACAGGCGAACACGATCCGCCGGTGCGCCCAGAAATGATCGTCCAGATCCAGCCGCTTCCCCTCGGTCGCGACGCGCGGAAAGGTCACGCTGGCCGCCACATAGAAGGTCCCGGCCACCACCAGCCCCAGCACCAGCAGGGCAAAGTTGAACGGTGCCCCGCGAAAGATCACCCAGGCCTGGTTCCAGAAGGTGGCGATGTCGATGGCCACGAACACCGCCAGCAGCGGCGTCAGCCAGCCGAACCGGATCCGCTCGCGCTCATGCAGCACCCGCGAAAACCCGCCCACCAGCTCCGCCACCGACAACCCCAGCAGCAGGCCATAGAAGCTGAAAAA
>JAHJYN010000034.1 GCA_018826885.1 Alphaproteobacteria bacterium
CCTGTCGCGCGCCATGATCTCGAAGGAGGTCGGCGACGTCGTCGAGGTCAACACGCCCGGCGGCGTCAAGGCCTATGAAATCCTCAAGGTCGAGTGGATCTGACACGCGACAGCGCGTCGTCCCTCCGGATCCGGGTCGTCTCTGACGGCCGGACCGGCATCCAGAATCAGGCGCTGGGGCTGGCCGAGGCCGTCCAGCGCCTGCGTCCGGCCGCCATCGAGATCTGTCGCATAGGCTGGCGCCCCCTCTTCGACAAGTGGCCCTCGGCGCTGAAACAGCCGTGGATGCGCGATCCCGCGTCCGATCCGGTCCTGCCGTCCGACGGGGAGTGCTGGCCCGACATCTGGATCGCCACCGGCCGGGCCTCCTTGCCGTTGTCGGTCCGGGCCGCGAGCGCCGGACCCGGTCGTCCCTTTGTCGTTCAGACCCAGGACCCGCGCTGGCGCACCGACCGGTTCGATCTGGTCGTCGCCCCCGAGCATGATGGGCTCAGCGGCGCCAATGTGATCTCCATCCTCGGCTCTCCCCACCGCATCACGCCGGCCCGGATCGCCGAGGCCGTGGCGGTCTTTCCCCACCGCCTTGATCCCCTGCCGCATCCCCGCGTGGCCGTGCTGATCGGCGGACGCTCGGCCAGCCACGACCTGCCGCCCGACCACGCCACCCGGCTGGCCGATCAGATCGCGGAGGCCGTGCAGGCCGTCGGCGGCTCGGTCATGGTCACCCTGTCGCGCCGCACGCCGCCCGAGGCCGAAGCCATCATCCGACAGCGTCTGGAAGGCGTCCCCGGCTGGGTCTGGGACGGGCAGGGGGACAATCCCTATTTCGCCTTCCTCGGCGCCGCCGACTATGTGCTGGTCACCGAGGACAGCGCCAATATGGCCGCCGAGGCCGCCTCGACCGGTCGCCCCGTGCACCTGCTGCCCATGGTGGCGCGCAAGCCGCAGCCCAAATTCGACCGCCTCAGGCAGTCCCTGGTGGATCGGGGACTGGCCCGGCCGTTCGACGGCGCCCTCGTCTGGCCGGACGCGGCGCCCGTGCCGCTGGCCGAGACGGATCGTGCCGCGCAGGAACTCCTCCGCCGCTACGACGCCTGGCGCGGCTAGTTCAGCAGGGACAGCCTTGCGGTGTTGATGTCGCCGCGCTGACAGGCCGGTGCGCCCTCGGTCGTGGTCGACACCCCCGCTGCTGCCAGTTCGGCGATGAAGGTCTCGCCGGAATCCAGACGGGCCGGCGCCGTCTCTCCCTCGACAGGCGGCGTTTCGGGCTCAGGCGGCTGTTCGGGCCGGCACATGCGGATCGCCGGGGTGGCTCGCCAGCGGGACAGGGCCCAGACCGCCCGGGCGCGCGCCGCCGGATCGCCCAGATCGACCGTGTCGAACAGCTGCACCGGGGGTGTGACCAGCACCGACAGGCCCTCGAACCGCTGGCTCAGGGCTGTCTCCAGCGCATAGGCGCTCTGCAGGTTGAGTCCCGCCTCGGGCCGCAGCAGGACAATGGCCTGCGAGCCCTCGGCGTTCAGCATGATGGCATCGGTGGCAAAGGGGACGGCATCGATCAGGCGGCCGCGCAGGGCCGCGACCGGATCGGGGGCCGAGACCGGACTGGCCTGTACCGCGCGCGCGGCCGCCTGCGGGTCGGCGACGACGATCTGGTCCAGATTGGCCGCCACCGGCACATGCAGGGCCGCGGTCAGGCGCTGCTGCAGCTGGCGCTCCGCATCAGCCACCAGCGCCCGGGTGCTGACGAGGGTCGACACCGTCACCTCGCCCGACCGGCTGCGGACCTCGAGCAGGGTGATGCGGGACTCCGACCCGGCAAAGATGGATTCGACGGCCAGTCGCGTCTCGGCCGTGGCCCGGCTCTCGAGGCCAATGGCGCGCAGCGACAGGGCCAGCGGGGCCGACAACACGGCAAACACCAGCACCACGGCCAGCCCCCGCCATTTGACCGGCCGCTCCATCAGCCGGGGCCGGAAGCCGTAGAATCCCGCCGTCAGGGTCGCGGCCAGGGCGATGGCCACGAGGTTGGTCATGAACAGGAAGAAGGCGCCGCCGGCGATCCCCATGTCGCCGGTGCCGAGGCCGAAGCCCACGGTCGCGACCGGCGGCATCAGGGCGGTGGCGATGGCCACGCCAATGATCGTCTCGCCGCGCTGCTTGATCACCGCATAGGCGCCGGCGATGCCGGAAAAGACCGCGATCAGCAGGTCGAAGAAATTGGGCCGCGTCCGCGCCAGAATCTCGGCCGTCGGTTCCTTCAACGGCGACAGGACGGTCAGAACCACGGCGACGATCAGGGCGAGGCCGAACCCCAGCGCCAGGGCTCGCAGCGCCCGGTTCAGCTCGCTGAAGTCCAGCAGGGCCAGAGAGAAGCCCAGCGCCACGATCGGGCCCATCATCGGCGACATCAGCATGGCCCCGATGACCACGGCCGGCGACGACAGCATCAGGCCGAGAATGGCGATGGCCGCCGAAATCCCGGTCATGATCAGATAGCGTCCGCTCAGGCCGCCGTTTTCATAGACATTTTCGGCGACCGCATCGTGGTCGACATTGCGCCGCGCGATCGCCAGAAACCGGCGGATGAAGGTGCGCGTCTCTCTCGCGCTGTGTCCAAGGTCGCTCATGCGGTCTTCTTTATCGGTCGGGGGCGAACGTCAATCGCCGCCGCCGCCGCCGCCGTCTCCGCCGCCATCACCGGCATCGAAATCCTTCGAGGACCGGTCGCCGGTGTCGCTGGCCGCGCCGCCTCCCGATCCGTCGCCATCCTTCTTCTTCGACTTGCCCGCCGCCATGCCGCTGACCCCGACGCCGGCACCGATCGCCACCCCCAGCGCCAGTCCCAGCGCCAGATTGTCGAGGGCCGTGCCCAGCGCGACACCGATGGCGATCCCGACCCCCATGCCCAGCGGCAGGAAGGCGCCGTTCCTGTTGTCACTCATCCCCAGCTCCTTCTTGGCTTCGAGGCACACTAGCCATCGCATGATCGGGAATCAGCCCCTAAATAGGGGCCATGAGCACTCCGTCTTCGACCCAGCCCCGCACCGTCCGCGTCGCCATCATCGGGTCCGGCCCCGCCGGCTGGACCGCCGCCATCTATGCCGCCCGCGCCTCGCTGGAGCCCGTGGTGATCGCCGGCATCCAGCCCGGCGGCCAGCTGACCATCACCACCGATGTCGAAAACTATCCGGGCTTTGCCGAGGTCATCCAGGGCCCGTGGTTGATGGAACAGATGCAGGCCCAGGCCGAGCATGTCGGCACCGAGGTCATTCAGGACATTGTGACGAAGTGCGACCTGTCGCAGCGCCCCTTCCGTCTGACCCTCGACTCCGGCACCGAACTGCTGGCCGAGACGGTGATCATCTCGACCGGTGCCCAGGCCAAATGGCTGGGGCTGGAAAGCGAGCAGAAATATCAGGGCTTTGGCGTCTCGGCCTGCGCCACCTGCGACGGCTTCTTCTATCGCGGCAAACAGGTGGTGGTGGTCGGCGGCGGCAATACGGCCGTCGAGGAAGCGCTGTTCCTGACCAATTTCGCCTCCAAGGTCACGGTGGTGCACCGCCGCGATGAGTTCCGCGCCGAGAAGATCCTGCAGGAGCGGCTGTTCGCCCATCCGAAGATCGAGGTGGTCTGGAACCACGTGGTCGACGAGATCCTCGGCCAGACCGATGGTATCGCCTCGAACGTCACCGGCGTCCGCATCCGCGAGACCGAGGGCACCGGGACCCGCGACCTGCCCGCCGACGGCGTCTTCATCGCCATCGGCCACGCCCCGTCGTCCGAGCTGTTCGCCGGCCAGCTGGAAACCAAGTCGGGTGGCTATCTGGTGGTCAAGGCCGGCACCACAGCCACCTCGATCGAGGGGGTCTATGCGGCCGGGGACGTCACCGACGACGTCTATCGTCAGGCGGTCACCGCGGCCGGCATGGGCTGTATGGCGGCCCTCGAAGCCGCCCGCTATCTGGCCGAGGTTGATCACGCCCGCGCGGGTAGTCCCATTTCCCATGCGGAAGCGGAAAAGATCGGCGCCTGGTAGGCCAAAAGTACCGAGCGGAAAGCTCAGGCCGTCTGTTCAGCCTCGTCGTCATTCGAGGCTTCGGGAATCGGGCCGTCGACGAGCGTGCGGGCCTCGTGCAGCACCTCGCTCTGGCGGGCCAGTGCGGTCTGGAGCGGGCCGATAAAATCATCCAGACGGCCGCCGGAGTCGTCGCGCATCAGCCGACGCAGGTCATCGATCTCGGCGGTGACCAGCACCGGGCTCAGCATGTCCCACTGCGGGAAGGCCCGCCCGGCCACGGTCCGGCGCTCCAGCACACGCAGTTCGGTATGGCGCTCGTCGCGCAGCAGGCGGTTGATCAGGTCATCCAGCTTGCCGGACTCACCCTCGATCACCTGGACAAAGCGACCATCGATAGCGGTGAGGCAGCCGGTAATGCCGTCCCGGGCGTTGTTCGGTCTCGCCTCGGCCAGGATATCGGACATGCCGATGGCGCTGTTCACGCTCCGGACGCTGCGGCTGACATAAACGAGCTGCTCCATGGCCGAGCCTTTCACGTCTTCCATGCTCAGGCCCGGGGACCGTCTTCGAACAGTTGCAGCTGCGGGGGCGCCATATTGCGGACCGCCCCGCTGCGCAGGTCGAGGGCATAGGCGACCGCATCCTGCACGATCCGTTCGTCGGTCGGCTTGGACAGCACGCCGATGGCCCCGGCCACGCCCTGGCGGACCATGCCCGGATTGGCCGTCATGAACAGAACGGCCACCTTGTGATCGACGGCCAGCTCCCGGCCGATGGTCGCGCCGGTCGGCCCGTCCGACAGGTGGATGTCCACGAGGGCCAGATCGACCTCGGTCTCCTTGGCAATCTTCATCGCCGCCGCCGAATCCGCAGCCGTACCGACGACCTCGTGGCCGAGATCTTCCAGCACGAAGCGGAGCTCCATGGCCACGAGGGCTTCATCTTCAACAATAAGGATACGGGCGGGCATGGGCGTAACGGGGGAGGGGTCCAGTAAAAGTCTAACGGTGTTGTCTAGAAGAACGTGCAATCGGCGTGCCGGTTGCGCAGTTACGCCTTTGTAAGGTCACGGGCGGCTTTGCGGCGGGACAGGGCCGTCCCCGGCAACTCTATCAGCACTTCCAGCCCGTCCGGGTTCCAGTTGCGCGACAACTTTCCGGCCAGCTGTCCCTCAACGGACAGGGTCGCCAGGGATGAGCCAAAGCCGACCGTCACCGGAACGCCCCGGACCTCAGGCCCGCCGCGCTCGCGCCAGGCCAGATGATAGCGGCCCCCGTCTGACTGCTCCGTGGTCACCTCGACATACCCTCCCTCGACCGAAAGGGCGCCATATTTGGAGGCATTGGTCGCCAGCTCGTGGAACAGCAGGGCGACCGAGGTCGCAGCCTGGTCATCGAAGGCGGCATCGTCACCGCTGATCCGTACCCGGGGATTGCCCCGGTCGTCGGTATAGGGACTGAACAGGGCCGCCAGAAAGCCATGCAGGGTCATGTCGCCCATCAGCGGCTGCGAGACATCGCTGTGCGGGCGGACGAATTCATGCGCCCGGGCCAGGGCATTGATCCGGGTCCGCAGCGCCTGGGCGAACGGTTTGGCCTCTGGATATTGCCGGGCCGAGAGGGCGACGAGGGCCGACACCACGGCGAAGATATTCTTGATCCGGTGGCTCAGTTCCTGACTCAGCAGTTCCTTGGCCTGATCCATCTTCTTCAGGTCGTCGATATCGGTGCAGGTGCCGAACCAGCGCACGATCCTGCCGGTTTCATCCCGGACCGCCGTGGCCCGGCCCAGCGTCCAGCAATAGACGCCGTCGTGCCGCTTCAGCCGGTATTCGATTTCATACGGGTCGCCCGTCTTCAGCGAATGCCGCCACAGACCCCAGGCCCGCTGCCGGTCGTCCGGGTGGAAGACCTCATTCCAGCCGTCGCCGTCGGTCGAGCCGGGCGACATCCCGGTGAACTCGTACCAGCGGGCATTGTAATAGTCGTGGAAGCCATCGGGCCCCGTCGCCCAGACCATCTGCGGCAGGGAGTCCGTGATCGCGCGGAACTCCGCCTCCGAGCGCTGCTGGTGCTTCAGGGCCCGCCGCAGGTTCAGCTGGGTCATGACCTGCGCGGCCAGCACCTCAAGGGCCTTCAGCTGGATGTCGGTGGGTCCCTCGGGGCGAGCCTTGGTGTCCAGCACGCACAGGGTGCCGAGCGGCAGCCCTTCGGCCGACTTCAGGAGCTGCCCGGCATAGAAGCGCAGACCCGGGGCCTCAGTGACCAGCGGATTGCAGACAAAGCGCGGATCCTGGGTCGCATCCAGCACGACCATGCGGTCGGCCTCGAGGATGGCATGGGCGCAGAAGCTGGTGTCCAGCGGCGTCTCACGCACGCCCAGGCCCTTTTCGGCCTTGAACCACTGACGGCCCTCGTCGATCAGATTGACCACCGCAATCGGCGCATCGAACAGGGTCGCGACCAGATCGACGATGTCGTCAAAGGCGCGTTCCGGTTCGGTATCCAGAATCTCGTAATCGCGGAGCGCGGCCAGGCGGTCGGCTTCGGTCCAGGACGGGGGCACAGGCGACGGGTCGGTCATCCGGATCTCAGAAGCGGCGCAGTGCGTCGGAACCGTATGAATGCCGTTGCGCCGTTCGGGTTTCAATAGGGCGGTCGTCGCGGTGTCAGGCGGGCCTAGCGGTTGGGCCGGCCGACTTCCTCGACGTCCAGCGTCACGACGCCCGGTACGGGCGCAGGGGCCCTCCGTGCAGGAGGGGCTTCTTCGGCCTCAAAGTCCGCCAGATTGCTGTTGATCTCGGCGATTTCCTCGGCGGTCGGCTGGCGTCGCCCGCCCAGGCTCACCGCCCCGACCACCCGCGTCTGACCATTGATCTCGACGGTGCGGGGCGGGGCGCCGACGACTGTGCCGTCGGCGGCCGTTACCGTCACCTCGTCCCCGCTGTCGGCGAGCAGAAGGCGCGGCTGCGAAAAGCGGGCCTCATCGATCACGGGCTCACGGCCGGCATAGGCCTGGGAGAAGGCCGCCGACTCGCCCGGATAACCCTTCCAGCGGTAAAAGATGTGCGCGCCGATCTGGTCGATCTTGCCGAGGCTGGGGGCCCACCACGGGTGCACATAGTCGGCGTGATAGTGGGTGGCCGTGCCGACCCGTTCGGCGACATGGCCGTCGAGAGCGCGGCGGGCGACATCCTCGGCCCGCTTCCAGGCCCAGGCCACGGGAGCCTGCGACAGGGCGCCGTCGCAGGTAAAGCTGAACTGGCATCCGGTGACGCGTTCGGCGCCCTGGAACACGACGCCACAGACGCTGTTGGGGAAGTTCGGGTCGCGGACCCGGTTCAGCACCACCTGGGCCACGGCCTCCTGACCCGGGCGTGGCTCCAGCGCGGCCTCGTAGTAGACCGCCTGTGTCAGGCAGCGCAGGGCGCGATTGCGGTCTGCGGCTGCGACCCTGCCCAGCGCAAAGGGCCGCGCGGGCCGAAGCAGACCACGGGAGACCGGCCGGGCCGCGTTCAGGCGGTGGGCCTCAAGCCCGGTCTCGCCGGCCTCGAGGCTCGGCTTGCCGGCCAGGGACAGCGTCTCCCAGCCCGGGGTCATGCCGAAATGCCCCACGGGCTGCACGCCCGGGTCATGGCGCATGGCCAGGGCCAGTTGGGCCGGGTTCATGCGGGCCGCCATGGCCTCAAGTCCGCCGGGGCCCAGATCGCCCCGGGTGGCATCCATCACCGCCTGGACCCGCAGGTCCAGTTCCGGCCGCGCGGTCGAGCTGGCGGTCATGGCCACGCCCGACAGCGCCAGCAAGGCGACAAGGCTCAACCCCGTTCCCCGTCCGTCGGGAAACCGGGCCTTCAGCCAGTCGAACAGGGGCGCGATCAATCGCATGGCGCGGGATATAGGGCTTTCATCGGTTCAGCACACGACGTTAGCCGCCCAACCGGGCGAATTTCAGGCAGGCTGAGGCGACCGGGTGACGGCCGCCCCGCGATCCCGATCAGCGACCGCCCAGGGTCGAGCGCAACATCCAGGCGAACTTCTCGTGCGCCGCAAGACGCTGGGTCATCAGGTCGGCCGTCGCCTCATCGCCCGCCTCATCGGCCAACGACAGGGTGTCGCGGGTCGTGGCGATCAGGGTCTCGTGGTCGCGCATCAGTTCCTTGAGCATGGCCTCGGCGGCCTGCTCCGGGTCACCGTCCTTGATCGCGGTCAGATTGCCGAATGTCGCGTAGCCCTGGGGCGCCAGGATGCCGAGCGCGCGGATCCGTTCCGCAATATCGTCCAGCGCACCCCAGATTTCCGTGTACTGCTGTTCCAGAAGGTTATGCAGGGTGAAGAACTCGGGCCCCCGGACGTTCCAGTGATAGCCGTGGGTCTTCAGATAGACGGCAAAGCTGTCGGCCAGCACCTTGGTCAGGGCCTGCGAGACCTCGCTGCGGTCGGCTTTTTTCAGTCCGGTCTGGATGGTGGCGGTGGTCATGCGGTCTCCTGGGAATGGGGTCTGGATCAGATCCAGAGATGGGGAGGATTGGGGATTGGGCAACCGTGCAGACCGTCGTCCCCACTCCCAGCAGGAACGCAACAGTCACGCTTGCGTTCAATCGTCAGTAGGCGTGTTGTGACGCGGTGGGGACCGATCCGATGAATCAGGGCGACGACCGGGGCGGTGTGCCCGCCGGCCGTGTATGGTTCAGCGCGGACCTCCTGCTGGCGCGGCTGGCGCGTACGCCGCCGCCCACCATTCTGCAGGCCGTGCTTATCGGTGTTCTGGCGGCCGTGGTCGCCCTCGCCCTGCGCTACGGACTGAACACTTTCTATGAACAGGTAACAGGCTTCATGATCCTGTTGCCGGCCGTCACCCTGGCCGCCCTCGCGGGCGGGCGGGTGGCCGGCGCGGTCGCGGTCATCCTGTGCCTCCTGGGGGGCTGGATTGTCGCCGGGCCCAACGCCGACGGTGTCGGTCTGACCAGCAATCTCGGTCGGGTGGCGACCGTGAACTTCGTCGTGGTCGGCCTGTTCGTGACCTGGGTGGCCTCGGCGCTCAGGCGGGCCATGCGGCGACTGGACGCAACCGTGGCGGACCTGCGGGCGGCGGCAGCGCGCGTGGATGAATACGAGGCCCGCTTCCGGGACATTGCCGATGTCGCGCCCGTCATGCTGTGGACGGCCGACATCGAGGGCCGCGTCTATCTCAATGCCGAGTTTCGCCGCTTCTGGGGCGACCGACCGACCGACCTGGCGGACCTCGCGCCGTGGATGGAGGCCATCCACCCCGAGGATCGCGAGCGCGTCTGGACGGCCTGCCTCGCGGCCCTGCAGACCCGCACCCCGCTCGAGATCGAGGCCCGCTACCTGCGCGGGGACGGGGAATGGCGGATTTTGTCGACCCATGCCCGGCCGCGTTTCGATGCCGAAGGCGTCTTCCTCGGCGTGGTCGGCGCCAATATCGATCTGTCAGAGGTCCGTCAGGTCGAGAGCGCCCTGAGAGAGAGCGAACAGCGCTTCCGCGCCATGGCGGACGACGCGCCGGTCCTGATCTGGGTCACGGCCGAGGATCGCAAGCGGGAGTTCGTCAATCAGGCCTATATCCAGTTCATGGGCATCGAGGACGCGGCCACGCTCAGGACCGACTGGCGCGAATTCATCCATCCCGACGATCGCGACCGCATCATCGCCGAGTCCGTGGCCGGCGAGGCCTCCGGCCAGCCCTTCAGTCTCGAGGGGCGTTACCGCCGCCAGGACGGCGTCTGGCGCTGGCTCAAATCCTTCTCGCGCCCCCGTCTGGATGCCCAGGGCAAGGTCCAGGGCTTCGTCGGCGTGGCCTTTGACGTCACCGACGCCAAACAGGCCGAAGTCGATCTGAAGCGCATCAATGAACTGCTTGAGGATCGGGTCAGCCGGGCGCTGCTGGACAAGGCCCAGGCCGAGGCCGATCTGATGCACGCCCAGCGCATGGAGGCAGTCGGTCGCCTGACCGGCGGCGTGGCCCATGATTTCAACAACCTGTTGACGGTGGTCATCGGCGGCCTCGACATGCTGCTCAACAACAAGGTCGACGAGGCCAAACGCCTGAAGCTGACCGAGGCGGCGCTCAGTGCAGCCCGTCGCGGCGAACGCCTGACCCATCAGCTGCTGGCCTTTTCCCGCAGGCAGGCGCTCCGGCCTGAATCCGTCGACATCAACGCCCTGATCCGCGAGGGCGAACCGCTGATCCGGGGTGCGCTGGGCGGCGGCATGACCTATCGCACGCGCCTGCGCCGGGGCGGGGCCCCGGTCCGGGTCGACACCGCCCAGTTCGAGGCGGCCCTGCTCAATCTGCTGGTCAATGCGCGCGACGCCGTGGCCGGCAAGGGCTGTGTCGAGGTCGAGACCCGGCGGCTCAAGGTCAAGGCCGGCGAGGTCAGCGACCTGGAGCCCGGCGACTACGTTCGCATCACCGTCAGCGACGATGGTCCCGGCATTCCCGATGAGGTCCGCGAGCGCATCTTCGAGCCCTTCTACACGACCAAGGCGGTCGGCAAGGGCACCGGTCTCGGCCTGTCCCAGGTCTATGGCTTCCTCAAGCAGAGCGGCGGGGCGATCCATGTCATATCCGGCCCGGCAGAGGGGACACGCATGGAAATGTATCTGCCCGTGTCCGTGGATGAGGACGCGGCGCTGACGGTGCCGATGCGCAAGGCCTCACCGGTTCGGGGCGGCGAGCGGTCGGTCCTGCTGGTCGAGGATGATGCCGAGGTCCAGGCCATCGCCGTGGCCCTGCTTGAGGCCATGGGACTGACGGTGACGACGGCGTCAGACGCGGCGACTGCCCTGACCCGGCTTGGGCGCGCGCGGTTCGACATTCTGCTGACTGACATCGTCATGCCGGGCGAGATGTCGGGCCTCGACCTCGCGCGACGCGCCAGCACCCTCTATCCGGACATGCGGATCGTTCTGGCCACAGGCTATGCGGGCGATGACGTTGATGCGGCGCTGCGCGACGTCCCCTGGACGCTGGTGCGCAAGCCGTTTGCCATCGACGCCCTCAGGACGGTTCTGGAGGCCTGACCAAGGGCCGTAGCGGCTTAGCGGCGGGTCTTCTTCTCGGCGCGGCGGGCGCGCTGTTCGGCCTTGATGGCGGCCTTGCGTTCCCGGCGCTCGTTGCGGCGCTGCTCTTCGATCTGCTCGGCAGTCTGGGCCTTGGCCTGTTCGGCCGCGGCCTTCTTCGCCTCGGCTTCCTGCCGTGCCTTTTCCTTGGCCGCCAGCCGCTCGGCTTCCTTCTCCTGCTTCAGCCGTTCCTTCTCGAGGCGCGCGGCTTCCTTTTCGGCGGCGAGCTTTTCGGCGCGCCGATCAAAGTCGGGATCGGGAATCGACGGTTTCGGCTTGAATCGGGCCAGAAGGGCCTTTTTGGCTTCGGCCTGCGTGGCCAGGCGATCGGCAAAGCCGGTCTGCTTCAGATCTCTCATCAAGTCTCGGTCTGCTAGGGTGGGTCGGTCGAATGATCCGCGGAGCCCCGACACTCATGGCCGGACCCGGTCGGCGACAGGCATCACCGACCGGGGGGCTTTAGGGCTCTAGCCCGCGCGGATCAAGTCGCAGCGGTACCGGACGGGCGCACCCGTCCGGGTCTGTGGCCGGAAAATCAGTCGTCCTTGGTGGCCTGGCCGACGGCGGTGCCGGCCGCGCCGCCCACGGCGGCCCCGACCGGTCCGCCGACCACAGCCCCGGCCACGGCTCCGGTTGCGGCCTTCTGTTCAATCGTGCTGCCACAGGCCGCCAGGGCGAGGACGAAGGTCGGGATCAGGGCGGCAGTCATTACGGTCTTGCGGGTCATGTCATTACCTTCACGGTCAGGGCCAGCCGGGCTGATCCCGGTCAGGCATTGTCTCGACGGCAAAACGTGCCCCCGCCTCCGGCGGTTCCCGACCGTGCCGCAAGCCTCTGAGAAACCGCGCGGGAACAGCAAGTTGTCCAAGG
>JAHJYN010000261.1 GCA_018826885.1 Alphaproteobacteria bacterium
GATCCTTGCGGATCGCGCCTCGGGGGCAGGCCCCTTCGAGGGGAGGGTGGGGCCTGCGGAGGCGGGCCTGTGGGGCGCCGCCTTATGGCTTAGCGGTAGCCGCGGCCCCGGCGGTCGTCGCGGTCGCGACGCTCGTAGCGGATGCGCGCCTCGAGGATATCGAAACGACGATCCAGGTCCCGGCGTTCCCAGCGGCTGAGGCCGTTGCGACGGTATTGGGCCTCGAGCCGGGCCAGCTGGTTGAACTCATGGCGCAGACCGCGGGCCTCGCGGCGGGTCAGCTGGCCGTTGCGGACGCCCTGGTCGATGCGGCGGTCCAGCTGACGCTGGCGCTGGTTGATCGACACCCAGTCGCGGTCATAGCGGTCGTTTCGGTCATAACCGTAGCCGGGGGCGTAGGCGGGCGCATAGGCCGGGGCCCGCGTGGTGCCGATGCTGATGCTGAAGCTCTGGGCGGCGGCCGGCAGGGCGACCGAGGTCGCGGCCAGGGCGAGGGCGGGGATGAGCAGCTTCTTGATCATGGTCGTATCCTTTCAACGGTCGTCGTCCGGGGAGGCGACGTTGACTGCAGAAAAGCATGCGGCGTCTGAGCCCAAACTGAACAGGCCGCTTCAGGTTTGGTTCATGACCATGACATCGACGACAGCCTCGTCGGGCCGCCGCTGTGGATACGGAGTTGCGCGAGGCACAGAAACGGGCCTAGGAATTCGCCGTCGACCCTTTGCGGGGGCGGGATCGGGGCCGAACCCCGGCGCGCGGTTCGACGGACGAGGGGGGAGCTTCTGTCCTGTACTGTGATGATCGGCGATGAGGCGCCGCTGGCCGCCGCTGCGCGCGCCGGACGGCGCCGGGCGTCGCACCGGGGTGCGCCCGAGGCCGCCTGGTATCCGGTGTGTCGGGCGGTGCGGAACCAGGCTCCGCGCCGGGTGAGCCTGCATGGCCATGCGCTGACGGTGGATCCGTCTGGCCCGCAGGCGCTGCTGACCGGACGGGGAGCCGAGGGTTGGCAGGCGACGACCGCGCTGGGCATGGTCTGGGTGCGCCGCGGCGACGCGGTCGACGAGGCCGCCGTGCCGCCGCTGCCGGCCCCGGACCTCGAGCCGGACATGGTGCAGGTCTGCTATTCGCTCGTCCGCGTGGCAACCGACTATGATCAGGCGGTGCTGGGGCTGGTCGATCCGGCCCATGTGCCGATGGTGCATAATTCCTGGTGGTGGCGGTCGGACCCGGTGCGCAAGGTCAAGACCAAACAATATACGCCCTCGCCATTCGGCTTCACCGCCGTGTCGTGTGACGCCTTCGCCTCGGCTCCGGTCTATGATCTGGTGGGACAGGACCGGTCGGTGTCGATCGAGTTCCGCCTGCCGTCGGCGCGGGTGGAAACGGTGCGCAGCAAGGGCTTCCGGCTGTGCAATCTGACCACGGTCACGCCCGAGGTCGACGGGCGGATTGCCCTGCGTAACCTGATCTTCTGCAACCAGCCATTGCTGGTGCCCGCCCGGCCCCTGCTGTCGTGGCTGGGGCGGCGATTCCTGTCGCAGGATGCGGTGATCCTCGAGACCCTGGACAGCGAGGCGGACACCGGACGCCCCCTGTTCGCCGGGTCGCCGGACCAGCCGTCGCTGTGGTACTATGCCTGCAAACGGGCGCTGCTTGAGGCGCAGGGCAGTGGCAGAGCCTTTGACAATCCGGTCGAGCCCTCGATCCTGAGATGGCGAACCTGACGGGTGCCCGACCGTTCCTTGCGGGTGAATCCTCTGGGCCATAAGGGTGAAATCATTCTAGACCGTGCGTTCAGCCTCCGTTCAGAGCCACGCGCCTAAAGCCGCTGTCATGACCCGCACCCTGAAACATCGTCTGACGACCTGCGCCGCCACCGGCCTCATGCTGGGGGTGATGGCGTTTGGCGGTTCGGCCATGGCCGCACCCGTCACCACCCCGGCGGAAGATCCGGCCTGGATGCTTCAGGACCAGGATCCGCGAGGGCGTCAGGACCCGCGTGGCCGCGACCGCCGGGACGAGCCGCGCGAACAGTCGTCGCGCCGCGTCAGCGAGGCCGAGGCCCAGCGGATCGCCCAGGCCCGGGCAGGCGGCGCGCGCTATGTCGGCTATATGGGTATGCGCGGCGGCCAGCATGTGTTCCGGTTCGAACAACGCGACGGCCGGGTCATCGATATCGGCGTCGACGCCGAGAGATAAGGGGTTCTCATGCGTGTTCTGCTTGTCGAGGACGACGTCGACCTGTCGCGCCAGCTGAAGGCGGCGCTGGGCGATGCCGGCTATGCGGTCGACCACGCGCCGGACGGCGAGGAAGCCCATTTCCTCGGCGACACCGAACCCTATGATGTGGTCGTGCTGGACCTGGGCCTGCCCAAGATCGACGGCGTGTCGGTGCTGGAGCGCTGGCGCCGCGAGGGCAAGACCACGCCGGTGCTGATCCTGACGGCGCGCGGGGCCTGGTCCGACAAGGTGGCCGGGTTCGACGC
>JAHJYN010000262.1 GCA_018826885.1 Alphaproteobacteria bacterium
CAGGAAGTCGAACTGGCCTTCAAAGCCCCAGGCGCTGGCCTCACCGGCGTTGGTGACGATGAAGCGGGTGCCGTCCTGGATGGTGGTCTGGAAATTCTCGTAGTCGTAGCGATAGACCGACCCGTCCAGACGCAGACGCCCGTCGGCCGCCGCGAATTTGGCACCGACCTCGAAGCTGTCGACGGTTTCGGCATCGACCTCGGTAAAGGTCGGGTTGCCCAGCGGGGTCGAGGGCGACCGCGCGCTCAGCACCTTGGGACGGCGTCCACGGGCATAGTTGGCATACAGGCTGGCGTTGTCCGTCACGGCATAGCGGGCCGTCAGACGCCAGGTCACGCCGTCGTCCTCCAGATCGCCATACACGAAGTCGCCGTTGTTGGGGGTCGGTTGCGAGGTCAGGCCGAAGGGCGGAAAGCCCGCCGAGGGCGGCAGGCCAACCGAACCCGGCGTTGCCAGTCCGCCGACCACACCGTTGGCAAAGGCGCCGAGGGCCGCGGCCTGGGCCAGGGCCTCGGGCGTGCCGACCGCGATCAGGGCGGCGATCTGGGCCTGCACCTGCTGCACGGCCAGCAGGCCGCCCAGGATCGACCGGCCGTTGTTCAGCTCGCTGGCAAAGCCCGTGGTCTTGTCGTCGCGGGTGTAGCGCAGGCCGCCCGAGACCTCGAGCCGGTCGGTGACCTGGATCGTCACATCGCCGAACACATCCCACGACGTCAGCTCGCTGCTGTTGGTCGGGGTTTCGATGTGGACCGGCTTCAGATTGGCGGCGATGCCCGCAATGGCCGGACCGGGCAGGCCAAAGCCCGCGAGGATCGGGTTCAGAATGGCCGGGGAGCCATAGAAGGCGGCCGGCAGGGTGTTGATCCCGTTCGCCATCGGATTGCCGTCCAGCAGGCCGGCCAGCTGGGCCAGCGCCATCCGCTCGTCGAACTGGGTCGGGGTGCGCTGATAGCCTTCCTCGCGGAACCAGCCGCCGCCGATGAAGCCGGTGACACGACCGCCGTTGTCGTAGTTCAGGCGCAGGTCCTGGCTCCACTGCTCGCCAAACGCCTCTTCGGCGGCGCTCAGGATCGGCAGCGACACGCCGTCGGCATCGAAGGTCTCATAGGAGTCGAACCGGCGATAGGCGGTGGTCGAGTTCAGCGACCACGCCGGCGACAGGTCCAGCCGGCCCAGTCCCGTGACGCCCCAGACGTCGCGGTCGAGACCCAGCACCTTGCCCCCGTCAAAGGCGGCGGTCGGGGTCAGGGCGGCGCCGTCCCACGGATCGCGCCCGCCCAGCACCGCGCCGGTCACAGGATCGGCGGGCTCATAGGCGATCGACTTGAACGAGGTGCCCGAGGTGTCATCGGTCTGATAGTTGGCGATCACATCGAAGCGGAAGGCGTCGTTCGGCTCAAAGGCGATGCCCAGCCGATAGGCTTCGGTGCCCACGCTGTTGTAGTCCGGTCCGCCCAGCAGGTTCTCGACCGTGCCGTCCTGACGCTTCAGACGGGTGGCAAAACGCAGGCCGACCGTATCGCCCAGCGGCAGGTTGATCATCAGCTCGGAGCTGACCAGACCATAGCTGCCGGCGCGGATCTCGGCCGCCGAGTCCACCACGCCCGGACGCGCCCGGTTCTGCACGATGTTGACGGCCCCGATCAGGGCGCCGCGACCGTACAGGGTCGATTGCGGCCCTTTGGCCACCTCGATGCGTTCCAGATCAAACAGTTCGACGAACGAGCCGCGCGCCTTGGAAATCGACACCCCGTCCTGGAACACCGAAACCCGCGGCTCGGTGGTCGAGGCCCCGTCATCCGAGGTGATGCCGCGCATCACAAAGCCCGGATTGTTGGGCGACTGGTTCTGCACCAGGAAGCCGGGAACAAAGGCCGACAGCGCCTCGAAGTCCTGGATGCCGAGATCCTGCAGACGCTCGCCCGAATAGGTCGTCAGGGCGAAGGGCACCTCGACCGGGTCCTGGGCGCGCAGCTGGGCGGTGACGATGATCTCGTCCAGCTGGGTCGTCGGATCGGCCTCCTGGGCCAGGGCCTGGCCTGCGGACATCGACAACGCCCCCATGGCGACCGTCAGAAGCAAGGTCTGCTGGAATTGAGTACGCATGGCGATGTGGCCCCCTTTGATCACAGGGCCGATCATCTAAACGTCGTTCATGTGGGAACAGCGACGCTTCTGTGCGGCTCTCGCGACCGTAAATCGAATGCGAGGCAACAGTTCATAAGCGGACGGAGGATTGGCTGCTCCAGAGTCGCCGTCGCGCAGCCGGGTGGGCCAAAGGCGCTGCGTCTTCGGAAAATCAGGGAGAATGGCGCACCCGAGAGGATTTGATGTGTACCACTGAGGGTCTCCGTAAGCCCTTGTACCATATGAGACTGTCTGCATTTGCGGAGCAGGAATGTGTCACACCGATGTGTCGCTCCACGAGGCCATTCAGATGCTCCTGAACAGGCCAGCCGCTTCCGGCCACGTGAGCGGCATTAGGTTACGCGAGGACCCGCTGTGAGTGAGTGGCATGGGGGCTATCGGGGAGGTCGTGGCTAGTCGCTCCCATCGTCCAGCGAAACGCCTTGCTCGTCGGCGAGGGCCGAGATCGTCAAGACGCATTGAACCACCTGTGCCTGAGACGTCTGGCCTGCCTCTTGGACCCGGGCGATTTGGGATGGCCTTCGATCACCGTTGATCACCGTGAGCATGCGGTCGAACATCACGGACTTGCCAGCGTATGCCATTCCGCAGCCCTCAAGGGCTCTGTCAAACGCGCGGCGCTGGTCCCGCTGCAGACTGCGAGGCGCATCAATGCCCATGATCTCCAAGCCGGCCCGGGCACAAGTTCCCTTTGCCTCCTCAACAGCCCTGTAAGCTCGGACGGGATCTGATCGGGACATGTCGAGGTTGTCGCTGGCGGTGGTAGCGGCCCGGTCGCACGTCTGGGTAATCCGTGTGAGGTCGGACCACATCGTGTTGAGCTCAGCCTCCAAGCGGGCCTGATCTTCGGCCTGTTGACGCTCCTGTGCCGCTTGCCGGCGCTCCGCTCGAGACGGTTGTCTTTCAGCGCCTGCGTATATGCCCCCTCCCGAAGTCTGGGGGCCGGGAATGCTGTCCGAACCGGGCCGAGGCGTAACGATCAGAATGGCCACACCGACGACTATTGCCGCAATGGTCGGTAGGCCCGGCGTCCTCATGAAAGCGACCCGCTGCCTGATGAGCTTCACAACAGGAGGAGTGAGGAGAAGGCCCGCACAGACGGCGGAAAGCCCAACCATTCGCTGTGGCGTTCCCGGCCCAACAGCCAAAAATATCAGGCCAATCAGGATAGAGAAGCCGCCCCAGACCCATCCGACGAGGGAGGCCAGCTTGCTAGCTGCCCCTTTCCATCCGCTAGGTTCCGCGCCCGCATTTTTCTCAGTCATCTCTGCCCCCCGACTTCTTGGTTCGGAGAAAAGCGTATTTCAGATGCGGCTAATAGCAATAGGTTCTGTGTTTTAGGCTTTACGCCATTGGCTTCCCTAACCCTCCCGGTCACGATCTCTATCCCTGAGCCCTCTATCGAGGGATTTTCATGGACGATCTGCGGCAGAGGTTCGGGCGACTTGTGGCGGCCAACAGGCGTCGGAAGGGCTGGACCCAACAACATCTCGCGGATCAGAGCGGCGTTAGCCTCGACATGATCAATCGGATCGAGAGAGGCGTGGCAGCGGCACGCTTTCCGAACATTTCGAAGCTTGCCCACGCCTTGGAAGTCGATCCGGCCGAGCTGTTCACACCAGACCTGCCGCGAGAGGCTGGCCAGCGCCGCGTCCTCACCAATCTGGTTTCCCGCCTATCGACCCTGTCTGATCGCGAGCTCGAGTGGGTGGACCGCCTTCTCGACGTTGCCTTGAAGCCTCGGGGGTAGATGGCCGAAAATCGGCTTGGACGGTCAATGGCGATCTATTTGCGACAGGTTGAGTGATAGATTGCGGCGCACTGCTTGAACGCCACTAGGCGATGGCGTGCATGGCGCCTGCTCATCGCTGGCGAGCGGCTGTGCAACCTTTATGCGACCGCCTGAGCCCCCGACGCCGCCGAAGGTGTAGCTGCCCAAGGTGGCGACGCAGCGGTGTCCGGTCTACCGCCTGCCCGCCACTCCGACGCTGGCGGACCTCGAGGCGGGTTTTAACATCCGGGGTTTGTAGATCGCCGAGTGTGACAGTCGCCGGCGACTGGCAGTGGATACGGTGATTGGGCAGCACCTGCGGAATGCGCGATGGGCGGCGGAGGTGGCGGAGGTCAAGAGGTAGCGCGGATGTACGAGGGCCCACCACGTGAGCGGACCCTCGGCATCGTCAAGCTGCGCTAGATCCAGGGTCGAGATCGTTGGCGGGCTTTGCGGGTGCCGCCCCGATTGAGGCGACCTCGAGGATTGCAGAATGGATGCGCCCTGCGACCAGCTTGATTGCCATTGTGCATTGACCGCTACCTCTCAAGCGCTGGACGTTGATCGCCCTCGCGCAGTAGAAGAGAGCGATGTCGACGGCCGCTCGCTCCTCGGGTGAAAGAGCGGCCACCGCGCTTCGTGCGCTTGGGTTTCTCCGCTTCAGCTCGGCGGCGTCGGATCCAACCACATTACGATAGACGGCGTTCCGACACTCGCCGTAGAGGGCGTCGGCCGCCGCAATCGCATCGTTAAACTCCTTTGCCGCCATGGCAGAGAAGCTCGGTGCGGTGTCATCATTTGCGGGTCGATGGTTTTTTCCACTGCCCAGTTTTTGCGCCGCGGTAGCGTGGTGGACAGGTATCGGCTTTCTTGTCATACGTCGATTTCCTTGACGGTTCCGTTTAGGGGGAGGCCATGGGAGCGGGAGCTACCAACTACGCCGCTTCCCATGGCCCCACTGACGAAGCAGTACGTCAGCGGACATAGTCTTGTGCACGTTTCGTTCGCGCACAAGACGCGCGGCACTGCCTGTGGACAGTTTCAACCCGTTTTACTGTGGAATGGCGTGTTCAGCTTGTGGACACGATTAGGTCCCCATCCGCCAGCGGCCGCTGCAGCTCTCTCGCGATGTCCCACGGCGCGATCATCCAGGCCTCGATTTCGTCGGGCCCGGTAAGGATGACGGGCATGGCCTTGGGGTGAACGGCGCCGACCTCGGCATTCGGTTCGGTCGTCAGGAAGGCATAGAGGTCGGCGGTTTCCCAGCCCGTCTTGATCTTGCGGACGCCCTCCCAGCCCTGCAGCTGGATGCCAGCGAAGAAGGCGAGAGGCTCCGGATCCTCGCCCGCCATGCGGAACCAGATCGGCCGGTACTTGCCATCAGTATCCCGGCCGGGCTCGCTGAAGGATGTGAAGGGCACGAGGCACCGGTGTTCGGGCGTCAGCCAAGGCTGCCAGTGGCGGCTGGACGTATTGCGGACGTTGGTGGTGCCGCTATCGGGTTCCATCTTCAGCAGCTGGTCGAAGTCGACGTCCTTGCCCTTGGCCCGCAGCTTGTCCGCCCGCTTGGTCGCCGCGTCGAGGATGGCCTTTCTTGACGACGGCATGCCCCAGCGGGCCGTGGTCAGCACACGAACGCCGTTCGCGTCATACCGGATGATCGGAGCCGGGTAGTCTGGATAGATCGAGCCGCCCTCAAGATTGCCAGCGTGGTTCTCAGTCGCCCGAGCGAGGTCGAGGATGGCGGCCGGCCCTTTTCGGAGGCTGTAGAGGTTGCACATAAAGTGAGGCTACTGCGGCCCCTCGACCGGCGCCACCCACTTCCCCATGACGATCCGCCAGCCAAGGGCGAGCAACTCAGCCCGGCGCTGGTCGCTGTAATCCCACCAGATGGGATCGCTCTCCTCGATTGTATCGAGTTCCCGGTGCCACAAGCCCATGGCCAACCGGAACCTGACCCGTCCGGGACACCCGGCGTGCCGACAACGGGGCCGACGATTTGCCAGAGTGAAGTTGGGTCCGCAGACACGCTCAATGGCCAGCAGATCGACCGGGCCACGACGTTGACAGACTTCGCAGTCCCACATGACGACATGGCCGGCACGGATAAGGTCTGTCACGCGTGTCGCGTGCACTGCGGATCGGCGCATGTCACATCCTGACTGCCGACCCACCCTCCTCATCGCAGTGCCAAGAGCTGAACGCAATGCGGAAGTTCGCACTACGTTCTGCTGCCAGGCAGTGAACAGCCCTAACCAATCAGGTGTCCCGCTTATCGGCTTTGCCCGAACATGATCTCGAATGGATAAACCGGCTGCTCGACGTGGCCGTGAAGCCGGGGTCGTAAGCGCCCGAGGATCGACTTGGGCCGTCACTGGCGAGCAAGTCGGGCTGCCAAGAGATGTTGTAAGCCGGAGACTGAGAAGGCCTGGTGGCCTGCCCTCCGAAACCTTAGTATCGCAGGCCGGTTCGGTCCGCTTTCGGGCGGAAAGGCAAAGACCGCTTTCGACCCTTAGCGGACATTAGCGTCGCTACATCCGAACGGCGACTTCTGACTCATTGTGGCGGTTCGGAACGTCCGCTCTCAGCGCGACGCACCGGCTCGCCCGATAGGAGCGGACCGGACTCCCAGCTGACTTTTGACCTGTCAGGCCGACGCGAAGCAGCGGTCAGTGACTTGGAGATGACATCATAGCCTTGAGGGATTGGCGTCGGGCGGCCGTAGTATCGCTTGTCTCTGGAGGTTCCCATGGTTCGTGCCCTTTCGATCGTTGCCGCTGCGGCGGTGGTGATCAGCGTCTCGCCCGTCGCTGCGCATGCTCGGCTGGTTTCGGCTACGCCCGCGAGCGGGGCGGTTGTGTCGGCGCCCCGCACGATCAGCCTGACGTTCAGCGAGCGATTTGCCGCGCCGTTCTCCACCGTCGAGGTCGAGGATGGGCGGGGGCGCGCCGTCTCCTTGACCAAGACGGTGTCGGAGGACGGCAAGACGCTGGGCGGGTCGTTCGCAGCGCCGCTGTCGGCCGGGACCTATCGCGTGACCTGGGCCATCGCGGCGGCCGACGGTCACCGCATGACGGGAAACTACAGCTTCACCGTCCGCTGACGTGCC
>JAHJYN010000263.1 GCA_018826885.1 Alphaproteobacteria bacterium
CGCCATCCCGGAGGGCTTTGACGTCATCGCCACCTCGCCCGGCTCGCCCTATGCGGTGATCGGCGATGAGACGCGGCGCTTCTACGGCATCCAGTTCCACCCCGAGGTCATGCACACGCCGCGCGGCGACCGGATGCTGAAGAACTTCACCCACGGCATCGCCGGGCTGAAGGGCGACTGGACCATGGCGGCCTATCGCGAGGAGAAGATCGCCCAGATTCGCGAGCAGGTGGGCGACGCCAAGGTGATCTGCGGCCTGTCGGGCGGGGTCGACAGTTCGGTCGCGGCCGTGCTGATCCATGAGGCGATCGGCGACCAGCTGACCTGTGTGTTCGTCGACACCGGCCTGCTGCGCAGGGATGAGGCCACGCAGGTCACGACCCTGTTCCGCGAGCACTACAACATCCCGCTGATCCACGTTGATGCGTCGAAGGAATTTCTCGGCGAGCTGGCCGGACAGTCCGACCCGGAGACCAAGCGCAAGACCATCGGCCGGGTCTTCATCGAAATCTTCGACCGCGAGTCGAGCAAGATCGAGGGCGCCGAATTCCTCGCTCAGGGCACGCTGTATCCGGACGTGATCGAGAGCGTGTCCTCGTCGAGCGGCAAGGCCCATGTGATCAAGAGTCACCACAATGTCGGTGGCCTGCCGGACTATATGAAGCTGAAGCTGGTCGAGCCGCTGCGCGAGCTGTTCAAGGACGAGGTCCGGGCGCTGGGCCGCGAGCTGGGCCTGAGCGACGCTTTTGTCGGCCGCCATCCTTTCCCGGGGCCGGGCCTGGCCATCCGCATTCCCGGCGAGATCACCCCGGACGCCGTCGCGACCCTGCAGGAGGCGGACGCCATCTACCTTGAGGAGATCCGCAAGGCGGGCCTGTACGACCAGATCTGGCAGGCGTTTGCCGTGCTGTTGCCGGTCAGGACCGTCGGGGTCATGGGCGACGCCCGGACCTATGAAAAGGTGCTGGCCCTGCGCGCCGTGACCTCGACCGACGGCATGACGGCGGACTTTTTCGAGTTCCCGTGGGACGTACTGGGCAAGACCGCGACGCGGATCGTCAACGAAGTGCGCGGCGTGAACCGCGTGGTCTATGACGTGACCTCCAAGCCCCCGGGCACGATCGAGTGGGAGTGAGGGCGGGCCTCCGTTCCGTATCCCGCTCGTAGTTTGGGATCATGTCTGGCGAGTGTCGCCGTCCAGCTGTTGCTTCCACTGACTCCGGACACCGAACAGATGCGCCCTGACGGCGGCGTCCTCGGTCAAGCCCACGGCAGTTTCGAGGTCGTTCAGCGCCTCTCCGATCCGTCCGAGGCTGGCCAGCACATTTGCTCGTGTCACCCAGAAGGGTTGATAGCGGACGGTCGCCGACTGATCGAGGGCGTCCAACTGAGCGATCGCCGCGTGCGGGTCGCCGGCATCGAGCGCTGCCGCAGCGCGACCCACCAGGACGCCAACAGTCGGGGCATGGGCGGCGAGAAGGTCGTAGAGAACCCGGAGGGCTTCGTGCCGGGGCTGCCCGGTGATGGCGCGCTCCACATGGAGCGACTGGATCGCGGCCTAGCACTGAAATCGACCGAATTGCACCGACCGGGCGGCCGATGTCAGCAACCCTTCCGCCTCGATAATCATGTCGCGGGACCAGAGCCTCGTATCCTGTTCGGCGAGCGGCACGAAACGACTGTCGCCGTTGCGGCGCGCGGTCCGGCGCGCTTCACAGTACAGCATGAGCGCGAGGAGCCCCTTCGGTTCAGGTTCGGTGGGCATCAACTGGACCAGCAGTCGCCCGAGAAACAGAGCTTTGTCCGTGAGGTCCGGCACGTCCGCTGCTGCGCCGCCGATAGAATCCCAGCCGCTGCGATAGGCCGCGTAGACGGCCTCGAGGACGTCGCCGAGTCGCCCTGCCAAAGACTCGTCGGTCGGGACCTCGAAAGGCACCCCTGACTGTTTGATCTTCGCCTTGGCCCTCACAAGGCGCTGCCCCATGGTCGTGGGTGCGACGAGGAAGGCACTCGCGATCTTGACGGCGTCGAGGCCGAGCACCGTTTGCAACATGAGCGGCGTGCGAATGGCAGGATCAATGGCGGGATGCGCGCAGACAAACAGAAGCTTCAGACGGTGGTCCGGGAACGCGTCGTCATTCTCGAAGGCACGGTCTGCCAGGCGGCGCTCGATCTCAGGCTGTGCAGCATCCCGCACCGCCGTGTGGCGATATCGGTTCCGCAACTTGTTCCGCGCGACGGAGAGCAGCCATGCGTCGGGGCTTTCGGGCACGCCCCGCTCGGGCCAGTTGGACAGGGCGGTTGCGAACGCATCGCCAAGCGCATCTTCGGCACCGGCGATGTCGCGGGACCACGATGACAGTAGGGCCAGCAACCGTCCATAGGAGACGCGCGCCGCACGATCGGCCGTGCGGCGCGCGTCGTCGGTCATCATGCCTGCGGCGTCATCGGGGGAAGGACAGGCCGCACTTCGACCGATCCATAGGATGCCGAGGGCGACCGGGCCGCCCATTCCATTGCGGTGTCGAGGTCGGGAACCTCGATGACGAAATAGCCGCCGAGCTGTTCCTTGGTATCGGCAAACGGGCCGTCCTGAACCGAACGTTTCCCGTCGCGCACACGAATGGTCGTCGCCGTGTGCGGGGTCTGGAGCCCGTCACCATTCACGATGACCCCCGCCTGGGCCATGGCGCCGATGAAGGCACTCCATCCTCCCCAATAGGCTTCGGCGTGCTCCGGATGATTGCGCTTGGCAAACTCCGATTCCGGCTCGGTAAGCAAAAGCATGTACTGCATGCTGGGTCTCCGTCATCTGGTCGGTGTTTCCCGACATGCGCCCTTGGCAATCGGGAGGAAAGCGACGCTTTCCGATGACATGACCCGCGGCAATCGTCCATTTCGACAGCTCAGTCTGCACTTCGCATCGATAGAGGGCTCGTCAGCCGATGATCCCCAGCGCCCCCGCGCTGCGGTAGAGCATATAGGCGGCGACGACGAAGATCAGGGTGGCGAAGACGGTGTTGAGCGCGCCCTTGTGGGTCGAGAGGGTTTTGGCGAAGCCTGCGCCGATCAGACCACCGACCAGGCCGCCACCGATGAAGACCCCGGCCAGCGGCCAGTCGACCCAGCCGGACAAGGCGTAGTTGGCTGCCGTCGTCAGGCCGAAGGCCGAGACGCCGACCAGTGACGAGCCCACGGCGAAGAAGATCGGCATGCGGGTGGCATACATCAGGCTGGGCACGATCAGGAAGCCGCCGCCGATGCCGAAGAAGCCCGACAGAATGCCGGTCGCGGTCCCGGTGGCGACCAGCTTGGGCGCATTGGCGGGGGTCAGGACGACGTCCGGATCACCATCGCCCGTGCGCCCCCGCAGCATGAGCACGCCGACGATCACCATCAGCACGGCGAACAGGGCCAGCAGCTTCTGGCCGTCAACGGCCTTGCCCAGGGTCGAGCCCAGCAGGGCGCCGACAATGCCGGCGACGGCGAACAGGCCGGCGATCTTCCATTTGATTGTGCCATGCCGGGCGTGGGGGATCAGATTGAGCGCGGCATTGGCGGCGACGGCCAGGGCGCTGGTACCGATGGCCAGATGGGGCTCCTTCACCCCGACCAGATAGACGATCAGGGGTACGGCAAGGATCGACCCGCCGCCCCCCACGAGGCCAAGCGAGAATCCGACCAGCGACCCGGCTGCGGCGCCGAGCCCGTACTGCAGCAGGGAAAGGTCCACGAGGGACTCCTTAGAGCCGGGAGCGAAGCCCGGAGAGGTCATAGCCGGCGTCGCGGGCGGCGGCGATCAGGGTGTCGGGATCAGACGAAGGGGCCTTGGCCAGCGCCCACAGCATGGCGGTACGGGTGCCGCTGCGGCAGAAGCCGAAGATCGGGCCGGGCAGGGTGTCGAGCGCCGCGGCCATGGCTGCGACGTCGTCCGGGCCGATGCCGCCACCGGTCACAGGAATGTGGCGGAAGGCGAGGCCGTGCTTTTCGGCAGCGGCCCTCATGTCTGCCGCGCTGGGCTGACCGGGTTCCTCGCCGTCGGGGCGGTTGGAGATGATCGCGCGAAAGCCCGCAGCGGCGACGATGGCCACCTCTTCCGGCGAAATCTGGGGTGAGGTGCTGAGCCTCTCGTCAAGCTGGCGTCCGGCCATGGTGTCCTCCCTTGATTGTCTTTTTGCGTCAGGCCGTACGGCCTGCGGTGAAACGGAACAGTGTCATGCCGGCGAGCATGGCGACGACGAAAATCGCGGCCTGCCAGCTGGCGGTGGTGAGGGCGGCCAGCGCCGGCCCGGGGCACAGGCCCACCAGTCCCCAGCCGAGGCCGAAAAGGATGGCGCCGCCGACCAGGGGCCGGTCGATCCGGCGGCTGGCCGGCACCCGGAACTCGTCAGCCAACACGGGGGCGTGCATGCGACGATGAATGAGATAGGCGAGGCCCGACGGGATCAGGGCGCCGCCCATGACGAAGGCGAGCGAGGGGTCCCAGTCGCCGGTCACGTCCAGAAAGGCCAGGACGCGGGCAGGATTGACCATGTCCGAGATGATCATGCCGGCGCCGAACAGCACGCCGCAGAGAATGGCGATGAAGAGGCGCATCTCAGATCATCCCCATCAGGTGGCGGATGACGAAGACGGTCAGGGCCGCCGTCGCCATGAAAAGGCCCGTGGCCGCCAGCGAACGCGGCGACAGCCGGGCGATGCCGCAGACGCCGTGGCCGCTGGTGCAACCGGATCCCCAGCGCGTGCCGAACCCGACCAGCAGACCGCCGACGATCAACAGCGGGAGGCTGGACGTGATCAGCACCTCGGGTGTGCGGATCACCAGACCGGCCAGCAGGGCGCCGCCCAGCAGACCGCCCAGGAAGCCGAGGCTAAGTCCGCGCGGGCCGCTGCCGCCCAGACGAAGGCCATTGGCCATCAGGCCCGATATGCCGGCCACCCGCCCATGCATCAGCAGGAACAGGCCGGCCGAGGCCCCGACCAGCAGCCCGCCGGTCAGGGGCCAAAGGAAGGAAATCTCGCTCACAGGACGTTCAGCGGCAGCTTGAGGTAGCGGGAGCCGTTCGATTCCGGCTCGGGCGGGCGACCGCCGTTCATATTGACCTGAACCGACGGCAGGATCAGCCGGGGCATGGCCAGGGTCGCGTCCCTCTGGGTGCGCATGGTGACGAACTCGTCCTCGCTGACGCCTTCGCGCACGTGAATATTGCCGGTGCGCTCGGCCCCGATCGTGGTCTCCCAGGCGAACTCGGTGCGCCCGGGGGGCGCCTTGTAGTCGTGGCACAGGAAGACCCGCGCCTCGTCCGGCAGGGTCAAAAGGCGCTTGATGGAGCGATAGAGGGTGCGGGCGTCGCCGCCGGGAAAGTCGCAGCGCGCGGTGCCATAGTCGGGCATGAACAGGGTGTCGCCCGGGAAGACCGCATCCCCGATGACATAGGCGAGGCAGGCCGGCGTGTGGCCCGGCACATGCAGGACAGTGGCCTCGAGCGATCCCACGGTGAAGCGGTCGCCGTCGTTGAACAGCTGGTCGAACTGGGTGCCGTCGCGGCGGAATTCGGTGCCCTCGTTGAAGATCTTGCCGAACACGTCCTGGACGGTCAGGATCTCATGGCCGATGGCCAGGCGTCCGCCCAGCTTGTCCTGCAGATAGGGCGCGGCCGACAGGTGGTCGGCGTGGGCGTGGGTTTCCAGGATCCAGTCGACGGTGAGGTCCTGGTCCTCGACCCAGGCGATCAGGGCATCGGCCGAGGCATGGGAGGTGCGCCCTGACGGCGGGTCGAAGTCGAGCACACTGTCGATCAGCACCGCCTTCTTCGTCGACGGGTCATGCACGACATGGCTGACGGTAAAGGTGGCCTCGTCGAAGAAGGATTTGACGACCGGTCGTTTGGCGGGATCCGCAAGGGCGGCGGAGATCACCGCGGTGGCATGATCGCGGGCGGTGTCGGGGGAGGGGGCGGACATCAGACATCTCCGTGCTGTGGAGATCCGATATAAACAGTTTCATATTTACTGCAAGTATGTAATTATCTGGACGTGATGACGCAGCTTCCCCATATGGACGCCATGAGCGCCGAGACCCTTCCTCTTCCTGACGTGGAGGCCATGGCCCGACTGAAGGCCAAGGCCCCGGAGGCCGCCGACCTGCTGCGGCAGCTGGCCAATCCCACGCGTCTGCTGATCCTGTGCCACATCACGCGCGAGGAGCGGGCGGTGGGCGAGATGGAACGCGA
>JAHJYN010000264.1 GCA_018826885.1 Alphaproteobacteria bacterium
GCGACAATCACCCCGCTGAATCCGTCCCCCGAAAGGCCGCCCATGCCGGTGACCAGCGGCCAGATGGCCGGCGGCGTCGGTGTCGACAGGGCGGCGGCCAGCGCCAGAACGCCCAGCGTCGCCGTCAGGCTGCGCATCGGCGTCACGACCAGCCGGTGACGCAGGGTGTCGCCCACAGCGATGGCCAGCCCGAAGGCCAGCAGCAGCAGGGCGGCCGGCCAGGCCGCCAGACCCAGACTTTGCATGAACAGATCTGCGACGACCGCTCCCTGCGCCCCCAGCCAGTTGGTCGGCGCGTCGGTGGAGGCGGCATTCCAGCTCGGATCATTCCGGTTCCACGAGATCAGGGCGATCAGCAGCAGCACCGACAGCAGGGCCTGCAGCATGCCGCGAAAACGCACGATCGCCGGCGCCTGCCAGACAATGCGGGCGCTCAGCCAGATGCGGTGACTGATGGCGAGGGCGGCGGACATGGACGGGCAGACCCCTTGCGGTCGAAACAGCGGCGAAACACCGACAGGGTGGCAGAGGGAGGGTTAAGGGGCTGTTTACCTCGCCGCCGGTTGGTCGGTCTTTTGGGGGCCTTTCGCCGCACTGGACGGGAGCGGGCGAGAGCGCGACAAGGAGCCATGACCGAAATCGCCGACACCGATGTCCTGATCGCCGGCGCGGGCCTGGCCGGGGCCAGTCTGGCCTTGGCCCTGTCGCGTGAAGGGTTCGATGTGACCCTGGTCGACCCCCAGCCGTTCGAGGCCCAGCTGGCGCCGACCTTCGACGGGCGCTCGACGGCCATCGCCTTTTCCACCTATCGCATGCTCCACGCCCTCGGTCTGGGTGAGGATCTGGCGCCCCATGCCTGCCGGATGGACCGGATTCTGGTGACCGACGGACGCCGGCCCGGCGCTTCGGCCCGGGCGCCGGACCCGGCCTATCTGCGCTTCGACGCCGATGAGATCGGCGACGCCACGGGCGGCGAGCCGCTGGGCTATATGATCGAAAACCGCCGTCTGCGCGTGGCGTTGGCCCGGGCCCTCGGCGAAACTGATGTGACCATACGGGCCCCGGTCGGGGTCAGCGGGGTCGAGACCGGGCTCGGTCGTGCCACCGTGACCCTCAGCGACGGGTCCCGGGTGCGGGCGGCCCTGGTGGTCGGGGCCGAGGGCCGCCGCTCGGTGGTCCGCGACGCGGCCGGCATCGGCGTCATCCGCCAAGCCTATGGCCAGAGTGGCGTGGTCGCCACCGTGCGTCTGGCGGCTCCGCACGAGGGCGTGGCCCATGAGTATTTCCTGCCGGGCGGGCCGTTTGCCATCCTGCCGCTGACCGATCAGCGCGCCAGTCTGGTCTGGACCGAGCCGACCCGGGCGGCCGAGGCCCTGCGCGGCGCGTCTGACGCCGCCTTCCTGTCGCACCTGAACCGGCGCTTCGGCGATTTCCTCGGAACGGCCCGGCCCGAGGGCCCACGCTTTGTCTATCCGCTGGACCTCAGCCTGGCCACGGCCATGGTCGCGCCGCGCATCGCCCTGATCGGCGATGCCGCCCACGGGGTGCACCCGGTCGCGGGGCAGGGGCTGAACATGGGGCTGAAGGACGTGGCCGCCCTGACCGAGGTGCTGGCCGACGCCCGCTTGCTGGGCGAGGATATCGGCGCCGAGCCGGTTCTGGACCGCTATGCCCAATGGCGGCGGTTCGACACGGTGGCCCTGACGCTGGCCTTTGACGCCTTCGTCCGCCTTTTCTCGAACGATATCGCCCCGGTCCGGGCGGTGCGGGACCTCGGCATGGCCGCCGTCAACCGCATTGCCCCCCTGCGCCGGGCCTTCATGCACGAAGCGGGCGGCGCCACCGGCGACCTGCCCAGGCTTTTGCGGGGCGAGGCGGTCTAGTCCAGCTGGCGTGCTTCGCCGACCAGCAGGATCGGCACGCCGTCACGGATCGGAAAGGCCAGTTTGGCCCCCTTCGACACCAGTTCCTGACAGGCGCGGTCATAGCTGAGCGTGCCGCGCGTCACGGGACAGACCAGCACCTCCAGCAGGCGCGGGTCGACGGTCGAGGGGGTGTTGAAACTGTCGCTCATGCGCCGATCATAGAACCGGCAGCGGCCCCGTCCAGACGGATGCGACCTATTGCAGCGAGGGCGGCGCGTCCTCGTCGCCGCTGTCGGCCGCATTGATGCTCAGCAGGGTGGTCAGGGCGCGGGCCCGGGCGGTCAGATCCGCGGCCTCGACCAGCGCCTGCTTCTCGGCCACCTCGAACGGCAGGGCCATGCAAAGGCTATTGACCAGCGCCTCGGCCGGGGCGTCCCGCGCCGTGTCCCAGTCGATCTCGAGGCCCCGGTGGTCCAGAAACAGGCGCAGCGCCTCCAGCAGATCGGGGCGACCGATCTCGGCACTGGAGGGGGCCGGGATCAGATCGGCGGCATAGGGCTGAAAGTCCGGCCGCACCTGTCGATAGGGGGACCGGGCCGGGATCTCCTCGCCGATGCGAAAGCGGCAGATGCCCGTCAGGGTAATCATATACCGCCCGTCGGGCGTCTCGGCGAAATTGGTGATCCGGCCGACGCAGCCGACCGGCGCCAGCGTCGGGTTGTCCGCCGGCCCGCCGGTGGTCTGCACCATGCCGACCATGCGGTCGCCGGCCATGGCGTCATCGATCATGTTCAGATAGCGCGGCTCGAAGATGTTGAGCGGCAGCTGCCCGCGCGCCAGCAGGACCGCCCCGTTCAGCGGAAAAACGGGGATGACCTGCGGCAGGTCGCCAGCCTTGACGATGCCCTGGGCCATGGCGCTGCCCTAGGCGAACAGCAGCGACGACAGACGGCGCCGCCCGTCCTTCGCCACATCGGAATTCAGGCCTGCGGCCTCGAATACGGTCAGCAGCTGCTTGCGGGCCGCCTGTTCGTTCCACTCGCGGTCGGCCTTGACGATATCCAGCAGCTGGTCGACCGCTCCGGCCAGATCCCCCTTCGCCGCCAGCACGCCCGCAAGGTCAAAGCGCGCCTGATGATCCGCAGGGTCGGCGGCAATCTTCGCCTTCAGCGCCTCGGCCTCGCTGTCGTCGGCCACCTGGGCCCCGAGGGACAGCTGGGCGCGCACGCTCTGGATATCCGGATCGGTCGAATTCGGACCCGCCATGGCAAGGGTCTGGATGGCCTGATCGCGATCCCCGTCGGCCAGATAGACCCGTGCCATGCCGGCGATGGCCTTGGGATTGTCCGGCTCCATCGTCAGCACCTGGGCGAAGGCCTGGGCGGCCCCGCCCAGATCGTCCAGCGACAGGGATTCCGCCCCCAGCGCCAGCAGCTGCTCGACGTCGGAATTGCCGCCCTTGCCGCCGGTCAGCTTGTCGATAAAGGCCTTCAGCTGACTCTCGGGCACCGCGCCCTGGAATCCGTCCACCGGCTTGCCGTCGACAAAGGCATAGACGGTCGGGATCGACTGCACCCGCAGCTGGCCCGCATAGGCCGGGTTCTTGTCGACGTCGATCTTGACCAGCGCCACGGCGCCACCGGCGGCGCGCACGGCCTTCTCCAGCATCGGCGTCAGCTGGCGGCACGGCCCGCACCAGGTCGCCCAGAAATCGACGATGACCGGGCGGCTCTTCGACGCCTCGACCACCTGTTTCATGAACTCCGCATCCGAGCCCTCGACGATCAGATCGTCGGTGTTGGTATGGCCATTCGGACGGGCGGGATCGATCAGGGACATTCAGGCTTCCTCGGCAGGGGTCGGGGTGTTCCCCGCCACATGGTCATGGGGCACGGGATCGGCAACCGGGTCAACGACGCGCGGGCCCTCTTCCCCGGAGAAATCGATGATCAGGGGCGTCCGTTCCAGCAGGTCGAGGAACCGCCGGAAATCCGTCTGGTCCAGCGCCGTCGTCGCCGTATTGGTCAGGGGGTGGAAATTGACCACGTCCGCGACCCACAACGCCCGGTCCAGTACGAACTGCACCCGCCGCCCGGTGTCATTGACCAGACCCAGCGCCGTCACCGACCCCGGCGTCACCCCCAGCGTCTCGACCATGGCCTCTTCGGAGGCAAACGACAGCCGGTCCGAGCCCAGCCGTTTTGCCAGACGTTTCAGGTCGATGGTCGTGTCCTGGCGCGCGCTGACCAGCCACAGCTGACCGCCCCGGCCCTTCAGGAACAGGTTCTTGGTGTGGGCCCCGGGCAGGGCCGCCTTGATGTCGTGGCCCTGGTCGACCCGGAACACCGCCGGGTGGTCATGGGTGCGCGGCGCAAGGCCCGCCTCGGCCATCCAGGCCAGCAGGCGATCACGGTCAAAGGGGGCGGCAAGGCTCATCTCGCCATCATAGGTTTTGACCGCGTGCGGGGCCACCGGATAGGAGAGGGGCTGAGGCAATCTGAACCGGAGGTCCAAGGTGGAACTGGAGTGCTATCCGATGACGGCGCGGCCGCCGGACATGGTGCCGGGGCGACAGTCGCGCGCCTGGATGGACGCCTTTGCCAGCCGCCACCCCTATCGCTGCCTGCCGCTGACCATGGCCAACACCACGGGGTGGGAGATCCTGTGCCCGGTCGGCTTCACCGCCGAGTGGAACGGCGGCCCCCGTCAGGAGGACATCCGCATCACGCCCGAGCGGGTCAATTCCGACCTCAGCCACTTCGTCACCTCGCACTTCTCGCGCGGCGTGCTGACCATGCACCCCCAGTATATGTTCCGCACCCCGCCGGGCTGGCAGATGATGGCCACCGGCTCGCCCAACCACGTCAAGGACGGCATCCAGGCCCTGACCGGCCTGATCGAGACCGACTGGCTGCCCTTCCCCTTCACCATGAACTGGATCTTCACCCGCCCGGGCAGCATCACCTTCGAGCGGGGCGAACCCTTCTGCTTCATCACCCTGATCGAGGCGCGCAAGGTCGAGGACTTCCAGCCCGTCATCCGCTCGCTGGAGTCCAACCCGGGCATGAAGGACCAGTTCGAGGCCTGGAACCGCCAGCGCACCGACTTCAACCAGCGGCTGGCCAAGGGCGACCCGGAAGCCGCCAAGGAGGCCTGGCAGCGCTACTACTTCAAGGGCGA
>JAHJYN010000265.1 GCA_018826885.1 Alphaproteobacteria bacterium
CCGATACCCTGACCCTGCCCGCCTTCGAGGTTGAACCATGACCGACCTGCCGACGCCGATCACCCATCCGCTGCTGGATATCCCGGGCATCCGACATGGCTTTTTCACGCGTGAGGGCGGCGTCTCGACCGGGATCTACAAGGGGCTGAACACCGGCGTGGGCTCCAGCGACGATCCCGAGGCGGTTCGGGAAAACCGCGCGCTCGTGGCGGCTGCGATGGGGGCCACGCCCGATGACTTCGCCGCCTGCTACCAGATCCATTCCGACATCGTGCATATGACCGACCAGCCCTTCGGCGACGAACGTCCCGAGGGGGATGCCGTGATTGCGGTGGAGGAGCCGGGCATCCTGTGCGCCGTCCTGACCGCCGACTGCGCGCCTATCCTGATCGCCAACCCCCGCGCCGGTATGGTCGCCGCGGTCCACGCCGGTTGGAAAGGCGCCGTCGGCGGCGTCATCGAGGCCACCCTGCGCCGGATGAAGGAGAGCGGCGCCGAGCACGACCAGACCATCGCCGTCGTCGGCCCCACGATCGCCCAGGCCTCCTATGAGGTCGACGAAGCCTTCGAGGAACGGTTCCTGCGCCAATCCTCGGGCTCGGGCCAGTTCTTCGTCATGGGCAAACAGGCGGACCGGCGCCAGTTCGACCTGCCGGGCTATGTCATGTGGAAGCTGCAGCGGGCGGGCGTCGGCCAGATCGCCTGGACCGGCCATGACACCGAGGTCGACCCCGACCGCTTCTATTCCAACCGCCGCGCCCACCTCAGCGGCGAGCCCGACTTCGGCCGGATGATGAGTGTGATTACGCTTGACTGACTGTCAAATACCGGCGTTATTTCCCTCAACCTCTGGAGGGAATAATGATTGGTCGAGTCTCGTCGCTGATGATCGTATTCCTTCTGGCCGGTTGCACTACCGTCGGCATGGCACCGACCACGACCGTCGGCGGAGGTGTACCGCGTCCGTTGCCCACGCCCCAGACCCAGGCGGCCAACCTGGCCAACCATGGGTATGTTCCTCTCGACCCCCTTACGGTTGACGTCCGTTCATGCACCCCCGCGGCCACATCGACGGCCATCCTGAACGCGCTTCCGGACCTCACGGTAAGGTTCGCCGTTGCTGAGGTAAGAGGGAACGGTGCATTCACCTTTGGGCCAGCCAAGGTCACCACCGAAGGAGGCGTCTACCGCGCCGTCCTCGACTATACCAATGCCACATCTATCCCTGTGACCTTCATGGTCCGGGTTCACATCCAGAGCTCCGGCCAGCAAGTTCCGCGGGCTCTGAGCCGGGTCGGCGAAGCCGATGTCATTTCCTCATACTCGGCCGAGTATGTCCCGCTCAATGCCGATCCCGCAGCGGTTTCCGTCCGTTTCCCTGCGGACGAAGGATGGGAGGAGGTCACTGTTCCCATCTATGTCGGAATTGGCCTGCGACTCACGGCCGACATTTTCGCAATTTCCGGCGGCGCTACCCTCAGCGATCTCGGTGTCATCGGGGCGGAAGCGAGAGCTAATCGATTGACCGGGACCTTGACCGTTCAGACCCTCGGCATCACGGGGAAGTCCATCGCTGTCAGCCTCCCGCTCCCGAACAAGCTGGACCAGACCACGATCGAGAATGCCATACTCGCCATCGGCGCCAGCCGGGCCCTGATGTACGGGGGGACGTCACAGGATCCGGTGACCATCACTCCAAGGCTGACGGGACTCTACAGTCCGATCGGAACGGACCCCAGGCTGATCAATGCCCTCTATTCCGAGCTGGCGCAGAATCCTCAATCCTGGTCGCCCTGCCCGCAATAGGCGGCTCGCTCAGCCCGCCATCGCCAGGTCGGGCGTGCGGACGACCTCGCGCCAGGCATCCGGGCGGGCCAGCAGTTCGCGGACCAGCATATTGTTGACCGCGTGGCCGGCCTTATAGCCTTCATAGCGGCCCAGCAGCGGGCCACCCAGCACATAGAGGTCGCCGATGGCGTCCAGCGCCTTGTGCTTGACGAACTCGCGCTCCATCCGCAGGCCGCCGGTGTTCAGGATCTGGTCGCCGTCGATGACGACCGCATTCTCAAGGCTGCCGCCGCGGGCCAGACCGGCGCGGCGCAGGGCCTCGACCTCATGGGCAAAGCCAAAGGTGCGGGCCGTCATGATGTCGCTGCGGAAGGTCGGCTCGTCGACGACGAAATCCACCACCTGATTGCCGATCACCGGCGTGTCGAAGTCGATCTCGAACCGCATCTCATAGCGGTCGCAGGGCAGCAGGACGGCGGACTTGTCGCCCTCCTCGACCCGCACCGGTTCCAGGATTTCCACGTAGCGGAC
>JAHJYN010000266.1 GCA_018826885.1 Alphaproteobacteria bacterium
CCCAGCCCGGGCAGTTTCGACAGCAGACCGATCAGCCGCTCGATCTCGGGTCCGGCAGACGCGGCCACCGGCGGATCAGAACAGCTTGGGCATGCCGGGGATGTTCATCCCGGCCATGGGGCCCGCGGCCTCGCGCATCAGGACGGAATTGGCCTCGTCCAGCTTGCGCTTGGCATCCGCATGGGCGGCGACGATCAGGTCGGCCAGGATGTCCTGTTCGCCGGCCACCATCAGGCTGTCGTCGATCTGCACGCGGGTGACTTCACCGGGGCCCTTCAGGCTGACGGTCACCAGCCCCCCGCCCGAGGTGCCCTCGGCGGTGGTTTCGGCCATCTTCGCCTGGGCGTCCTGCAGCTTTTGCTGCATCGCCTGGGCCTGTTGCATCAATTGGGTCAGGTCTTTCATGACCCCTATCTAGGATGAAGCGGACCGTTCCGACAGGGGTGAAGCCGACTATTCGGCGTTGGGCTCGACCTGCTCATCCCCGCTGAAATAGGTGTCCACGGCGAGGGTCTCAATCTGGGCCGCCATGACATTCAGCTCGGTCAGACGCTCGGAACCGATCTGGCTGGACAAGGCATAGCCGTCCTCCTCGCTCGCCACAGCCGCCCCCGTGGTGACCTCGAGATAGGCCTCGGGCCCGGTCAGCACCAACCACGACACATAGACCCAGGCATCCTCGAAGTCGGGGCTCTGACCGGAGACGGTGCAGCGGTGTCCCGACAGTCCGTTCATCTCCACCCGCTCAAAGCGGATCACGGGTATGTCCCGGTTGGCAGCGGCGCACGCCTGCGCATCGGCATAGACCGGGCGAAGTTTCCGCTCGCCTTCGTCGGCCTCCCCGGCACCCAGACCGGCGGTGTCGGTCATGCCATACATCTCGAAATCGACGGTGAAAGCGTAGTCGCCCTCATCCGGCAGGTCCTCGAAGACATCGCCCAGTAGCGCCGTCATCATGGGTCGAATCGAAAAACTCTCGACGCCGAACTGCTCTGCGAGGGCCGCAAACGACTCATCGAGCTGGCGCGCGAGGTCATCGATCAGGGCGCGGTCTTCGCTGATCCGGTCATCCAGTGTCGCCGGCCCCTCGACCGGATCCGTCTCCTGCGCCGCAGCGGCACCAGTGGCGCCCATCAGCATCAGGGCCGAAAGCCCTCCCAACAGCCAGCCCCGCATACCCGCCTCCCCGATTGAATGTCCGGCGAGACTAGATCAGCGACCGCGGTTCGCCCATGACCGGAGGCCGTGCTGACAGGTTCCGTCAGGTATCCGTGTCGGCCTCGCCATCCTCATCCGGATCGTCCGGAATGGCGGGCAGGGAGACGGCCGGGGCCATGTCACGGATTTCCCCCAGCTTCGCACCGGGGAAGGCCTCCAGCACCGAGCGGATAAACGGATCCGCCTCGACTTCGGCCCGGGTCTGTTCGCGGGCGCGGCGCTCCTGTTCGATCAGGGTCTCGCCGCCACCCTGACCATTGGCGGCGACCAGCCAGGTGCGCCCGGTCCAGTCCTTCAGCCGGCTGGCCAGTTTGCGCGCCAGATCGGGCGGCGTGCCCTGGGCCGGTTCGAACGTCAGGGCCCCGGGCCGGAAGGCGACCGGCCGGACATAGCGTTCGACGTCCAGCTTCAGCGCGATCTCGCGCTTGTCGTCGATCAGGGCGACCATGGCCTCGAACGTTTGCGGGTCCGGCAGGGCGGGCTCGGCCGCGACGCGCGGCTGGGCCATCGTCGCCTGGGCACCACCGCCCCCTGACGACCCGCCGCCACCGCGCGGTGCGGGACCGCCGCCCATGCCCTCGCCCGACTTGAGCGCCTTCAGCGCCTCTTCCGGTCCCGGAAGGTCGGCGGCATAGGCCAGCCGGATCAGGGCCATTTCCACGGCATCGGCAGGGTTCGGCGCGCGGCGGGTCTCTTCCAGCGCGCGCAGCAGCATCTGCCACACCCGGGCCAGCGTCCCGGCCGAGATGCCCGCGCCCAGCGCCGCCAGTACCCGCGCCTGATCGCCGGGCAGGCGGGTTGCCTCGGGCCCCAGCATCTTGGCGACCGAGGCCGCGTGGCAGTGCTCCAGCAGGTCGCCCATGATCTGCACCGGATCGGCGCCATAGCCATACAGGTCGCGGAACATCTCCAGCGCCTCGGGCGTGCGACCGCCCATGACGGTTTCGAACAGGGCGATGGTCCGGGTGCGGTCGGCGAGGCCCAGCATGTCCCGGACAACCTCGGCCTTGACCGCTTCGCCCTCCCCACCCTGGACCAACGCCTGATCCAGCAGCGACAGGCCGTCGCGCACCGAGCCCTCGGCCGCCCGCGAGATCAGCGCCAGGGCATCGCGCTCGATCGCCATGCCCTCCTTCTGGGCCACGCGGCCCAGATGGTCGATCAGGATTTCCGGCTCCACGCGCCGCAGATCGAACCGCTGGCAGCGGCTGAGGATGGTGACGGGGACCTTGCGGATCTCGGTCGTCGCAAAGATGAATTTGGCGTGCGGCGGCGGCTCTTCCAGCGTCTTCAACAGGGCGTTGAAGGCCTGGTTCGAGAGCATATGCACTTCGTCGAGCACATAGACCTTGTAGCGCGCCTCGACCGGGGCATAGCGGACGCTGTCCAGGATCTCGCGGATGTCGCCGACGCCGGTGTGGCTGGCGGCATCCATCTCCATGACGTCCATGTGCTGGCCCGCCATGATCGCCGCGTCGTGCTGACCGTTCGGGGTCAGGGCCAGCGAGGGCTTGTCGATGCCGGGCGCCTGGTTGTTCAGCGCCCGGGCCAGCAGGCGGGCCGTGGTGGTCTTGCCCACCCCGCGCACCCCGGTCAGCATGAAGGCGTGGGCGATACGGCCGGTCTCGAACGCATGGGTCAGGGTGCGGACCATGGCCTCCTGACCGATCAGGTCCTCAAAGGTCGTCGGCCGGTATTTGCGGGCCAGCACCTGATAGGCCGCCGAGGGCGCTTCCTTGATCACAGCAGGCGCAGGCTCGGGAAGAGGCGCGAGGTCGGGCTCGGGCTCAGAGGCAGGCTTGGACGCCGCCGGCGCACCGAACATGTCATCGGTGTCGGGGTCGCGCTCGACCGACTCCGCTTCGGGCGTGTCGTCGTCTTCCCACGGCGGAATCGGGTCCATCTCGCTCATGGGCCTGTCATAGCCCGTGACGCGATGCCGGGCGAGGCCGGATGACGGTTTTGCTGAGGGGGAGAAGGTGGAGACCGCGACCCGAAGGGGAATTCGTTGTGGCTGCTGCCTTCCGGCCCTGACCAGGTTGGCGAAGCCTTCGCCCG
>JAHJYN010000267.1 GCA_018826885.1 Alphaproteobacteria bacterium
ACTCTCAAGACCTTTCCAGAGGAGGCCATTATGGCTGTCCGATACCTTGCCGCGCTGCTGTGCGGCACCTGCCTGACCGTGGTCGCTCCTGCGGCCATGGCCCAGGACTCTCACGACCACCACACCCCTGCCGACCCGCATGCCGGGCATGACATGGGCGCAGATGACCGGCCCGCTGATCCGCACGCCGGGCATGACATGCCCCTGACCAGCGTGCTGGGAGGCTATCCCATGACCCGCGATGCCTCCGGCACCGCCTGGCAGCCGGACCTGTCCGAACACGGCGGCATCCACTGGGGCCAAGGCGACTGGTCGCTGATGGCCCATGCGACCTTCGATCTGGTCCACTCCGATCAGGGAGGACCGCGCGGCGACGACAAGACTTTCCTGGCGGGCATGATCATGGGATCGGCCCGGCGGGACTTTGCTGACGGCTCGGCCCTCAACCTCAGGGGCATGATCAGTCCGGACCCGCTGATGGGCAAGGAGGGCTATCCCCTCCTCCTCGCTGCCGGGGAAACCGCAGACGGCCTGACGCCGCTGGTCGATCGCCAGCACCCGCACGACCTGTTCATGGAGCTGTCGGCCTCCTACGCGCGGCCGGTCACGGACCGCGACAGCGTGTTCGTCTATCTGGGTCTGCCGGGCGAGCCCGCCTTCGGTCCGCCCGCCTTCATGCACCGCATGAGCGCCATGGCCAGCCCCGAGGCCCCAATCACCCACCACTGGCTGGACTCGACCCACATCACCTTCGGTGTGGCGACGCTGGGCTGGGTACGGGATGACTTCAAGCTCGAAACGTCGGCGTTCCGGGGGCGCGAACCGGACCAGGACCGGTACGACATCGAAAGCCCTGACCTCGACAGTTGGTCGGTGCGCGCCTCGTGGAATCCCTCGCCGCAATGGTCGCTGCAGGCCTCGTGGGCGGACGTCACGGCCCCCGAGCAGCTTGAGCCCGACGAGGACGAGACCCGCATGTCGGCCAGCGCCATTCACACGCGCCGGATCGGCACCATGGGCTGGTGGTCTACGACCCTTGCCTGGGGAGCAAAGACCAATGACCACGATGAGACCAAGGCCGGCTGGGCCCTCGAAAGCGCCTTCAGTCCGGACGATCGCTGGACCCTCTTCGGGCGGGTTGAGCGGATCGAAACGGACGAGTTGGTCCCCGGACATGGCGGCGGTCACGGCGACCTCTACACCGTGTCCAAGGCCTCTGTCGGCGCGGTGCGGGAATGGCAGGTCCGACCAAACGTCCGGTTCGGCGTCGGAGGCCTCTATTCGGTCAACTGGGTCCCTGCCGCACTGGATCCTGTTTACGGGCCGGACACCGATGGCGGGATGTTGTTCGTTCGCCTGCGTCTTAACTAGCCCGGATGGAGCCCGGACAGCGGCGTGACCGTTGTCCGGGCGCCTCCTAGTGCGGGGCGATATCCCCCGGTGGGGTCCTTAGCCAGGGGGCCAGCTTCAGGCGCCGGGGCGGGCACGAGATGTCGCCTGACGTTCTGAAGCGGCAGGCGAAGTCGACCACATCGCGCAAGGTCGATTCGTCGAACGGCTTGCAGACCACGCCGAGCGCGCCGGCAAAGCCCTCGGGGATCTGCTCGGGGTTGGCGGTCATGAAGACCACAGCCACGCCATGGCGCTCCACCAGTTCGCGGGCGATCTGCGGCCCGGTCAGTCCATCCAGAAGGTTGACGTCGACCAGGGCGAGGTCGGGCGTGTGCCGTCGGGCGAGCATGAGCGCGCTGGCCTGATCCATGGCCAGCCCCACGACCTCGCAGTCGTGGTCGGACAGCATCAGTTCCAGCTCCATCGCCAGGATGGGCTGATCCTCGACCACCAACACCTTGATGTCTTTGGGCAGGTTAAGGTTCAACAGCACTACCACGCACCGCTGAACAGGGCGGCGTCACAGACCAAAGACCGCAATTGTCCGATTGCGTACACTTGGAACGCACCTGTATCGGATTGGTTCGACCTTTGCTATTCACCGGCCGGGGCGTGCATTCAGGGTAGACTATGGGCGTTTCAGCAATCGATCCTCTTGGCGCGGCGCAACCGGCGTCGACGCGTGAATTGAGGCTCATCCAGACGCTCATTTCCATCCGCCTGCGCGGCGTCACCGACCCCGAGGGGCGTCGGCACATGAACTGGGTCAGCGACCTGGTCAGCGCCATGAGCCTGATGGTTGAACGCGGCGCGCGGCCCGGGGCTCCGGACTTCGGCACCTATATGGAAGAGACCCTCAGCTTCTGGACGAGGCTGTGTGAGTCGCGGGGACTGAAACTGTCGGTGAACGGAGAGGTTCCCGCCCTGCCGGACAGCCTGCACCTGCCGCTGGCGATCGTCCTGCACGAGATCATGGGCGAAGTGGTTCGTCAGTATGAGCCGGGCGCCGTCGGGCAGGCCGCTGCGGTGGCCTTTGCGGCCTCCGCGACCGACATCAGCATGGTCGTCAGCGCGACGAACCCGCCCGCAGACGATGCCGTCCACGCCGAGAGCATGGCCCTGGTCGAAGGACTGGCCGCCCTGCTGGGGGGTCAGGCCGTGCGCTCAGACGCGCAGAGGGGCGGGCTGACCGTCAAGATCCACCTGCCCCTCACGACGCGACAGCTGCAGTAGGGCCTACTGGTCCTGTGCCGCGTTCCGCCAGGCGTCGCGGGCGAGATCAAGCGCGCTGTGGAACTTGGGGTCGTGGAACCGGTACTCGCTGTCGCAGACCTCGCGGCGGACATCGTCCATCATGGTGCCCGGGTTGAGGGCGGTCCAGGAGCCATCCCCGACGAAGTCCTCGATCACCTGGTTGCCTTGCCGGTCGTAGAAGCTGGAGCGCAGCGTGGTGTAGCGCGGCTGGGCACAGTCGATGTCGATCGTCGAGACGGCGTAGTCGAACACCACGGCGCCGGCGTTCAGCGAGACGATGGAGAAGGTCACGACCCGGCGGCTGCCGTTGACGTCGAGCGAGCTCCAGTCAACCGCCGCCACGGCCGTGTCCGACGCCGAAATCGCTTCCCACCAGCGCGGGGGTGCGAAGCTCTGGGCGAAGGCGGGGGTTGCCCCCATGACCGCCAGAATCGCTGCAATACCGATGGATTTGAACATGTTGGCCTCTCCCGATGAACGGCTCAGCTTGCCCCAGGAACGGCGGCCCGTCGAGCGCGGCATCCTGATGAAATCTGATGGAGGCGGGCCCGGAGGCGGTGGCTGGGGAACTAGGACTCGAACCTAGAATGACGGTACCAAAAACCGGAGTGTTACCATTACACCATTCCCCAGCAGGGCCGGTGCGTCGCGAGACAGGCTCACGAGAGGCGCCGAGATACGCCAAGGTCGCGGGCGATGCAACACCCCGTTTTCGCTTCTTTGCAGCGGTTTCCACCTTCCTGAGAAATAGCCGCGTTCCCGGCTTGCGGGGGCTGTCCGGCCTCGGTATAAGCCCCCTCCTCAAGTCGGAGTGTGGCTCAGCCTGGTAGAGCACTGCGTTCGGGACGCAGGGGTCGGAGGTTCGAATCCTCTCACTCCGACCATTTTATCTGCAGCGCGACCCGGGCGCTGATCGGGGGCTTTCCGGCCCCTTCCCCCTCCCTACTCCTTAAATCTGCCAGCCACCTCGGCGAGGTGCCGCCCCACGGCCTCGATCGGCCGCTCGCCCAGCGCCTTCCGGCGCGCCAGCAGGTCGGGCGAGCCCGCGTCATAGTCCGCCATCAGCGTCTTCACGAAGGCGCCCGAGCGGACCTCGGCCAGAACCTCGTCCATGGCCGCCTTCGACGCCTCACCCAGCACGCGCGGCCCGGTCAGATAGGCGCCGTACTCGGCCGTGTTCGAAATCCGGCCAAAGGCCCCGGCAATGCCCTTTTCGAACATCAGGTCGGTGACCAGCTTGAGCTCATAGAAGCATTCGAACCAGGCGACCTCGGGCGGATAGCCGGCCTCGACCAGTTTCATGAAGGCGCCGTCGACCAGATC
>JAHJYN010000315.1 GCA_018826885.1 Alphaproteobacteria bacterium
CTGGAGGCGCGGGAGCCGGGCTTGACCAAGCCCGCGAAAGCTGGGCCAAGAAGACGCTCCTGGTCGACGAGTCGTCGATGCTGTCGAACTCGCAAGCTGACCGTCTGATGCGTGTCAGCGAAACCCTGCAGATTCCCCGGATCATCTTCGTCGGGGACGAAAAGCAGCTCGGCTCTCCCGAGGCTGGGGCGCCATGGCGTCTCGTTCTCGAGGAAGGGCTTGATCATGCCCGCATGACCGAGATCCGTCGCCAGAAAGATCCGGAGGTTCGCGCCGCCGTCGAACAACTGGCTCAGGGAGCGCCTGCCCAGGCGCTCCGGGCCCTAGGCTCTCGCGTCGTCCAAGTCGGCCGTGACGCCAACGACGACAAACTGGCAGAGGCGGCTCATACCGCGTGGGCCCAGGTGAAAGAACGTGGCGGTGATGCTCCCGTCATCGTGCCTACCCACTCGCTTCGAGAAAAGGTCTCTCAGCTCATCCGCGGCGACTTGGCCGCCCGAGGCGTTCTAACCGGCCCCACAACGTCCGTACCTACCCTGTCGCACGTCCGCATGACCCGCGCGGAATCATATCAGGCGGCCAGCTACCGCGAGGGCCAGATCCTCGTGCTCCACAGCGGCATCAAGGAAGCCGGCCTGACCAAGGGCGCCACGGTGACGGTTGTCGGCCGAGATGAGCGCAATGATCGGCTCATTGTCGCTTCAGACCGCGATCGCCGCACCACAATCGACCTCACGACGCTCCGCGATCAGCGGAAGTCCAAGTTTGAGGCGTACCGTTCCAAAGATCTCGACGTTCAGCAGGGTGACCGTCTGGTGTGGGAGCGACGGGACGCTGATCGGGGCTTCAAGACCGGGGAGGGGTTCACCGTTGAGCGGCTTGGCCGGGATAGCTGGGACATTCGCGGCGCTGACGGCAAACAACACACCTTGAAGACCAGCGACCCGGCGCTGCGGTTCACAGGCTACGCCTACGCTGAAACGGCCGACCGCTCGCAGGGCTCGACCTATCAGAACGTGGTCGCCGTGTTAGCGAGCACCCACGGCGAAGGCGCCAACCAGGCTCGCGCCTATGTTCAGGTTTCCCGCACAGCGGAAACCCTGACCTTGGTGACGAACGACACCGCTTTGCTGGCCATGCGCCTCAACAAACAGGACGGCCAGAACCTCATCGCCATGCACGAGGCCAAGCTTGCGGGCGCCGAGCTGGCTGCGCTCGCATCCAGTCTCCCGGATCATGCCGATCGCTCGAACGAGCCCTTGGCTACGCTGGCCGCCGACGGACTTGACGGCTCTTCCAAGGATCAGACCGACCTCGCCCGGTCTGCCGGCGCTGACGGTCCTGAAAAGGACGATGGGGCCGACAAGCCCCTGCCGGGCACGTTGGAGGCCGACAAGCCCAAGGAGTCCGAGCCCGCCAAGGAGGCCGAGAAGGACAAGTCCTTCGATAAGGCCGTCGAGATCAACAGCCCGGCGATGGGGCTGTGATGGCGGCCCCGTTCTGCCCACGCCTCCTAGCCGCCTCGGCGGCTCACCGGCTACCGCCTTCCCGTAGCCGCTCCACTGCGAAACCCCTTCATTCACAAGGAAGAAGTTCAAATGATCGAATGGCAAGCCAGTAGGACCAGGCTACCCCGCAGCAACCTCCGGGCCGTGCCGGATCTCCGAGACCGCCTCGACGTATCGCGTTTCGACGTCGCATACGCCTTGCTCTTCGCCGCCGGGATCTTCCTGACGGTGCTGCTTTGGTTCTCGGCGGGTGCGACCTTGGCGGCCCGCGTTACCGACGCGGCGACCACTGCAGTCCCGTGGTTGATCGCACCCGTCGTGATGTGGCTGTCCAAGGCCATTCCCTTCTTCCACCGCAACGAAACCGCCCGCTGGCTCCTGGTCGGAACGCCCGCTCTTCTCGTGGCGATGATCGTCCTTGCGCTGATCGCCGGAGGCCCCGGCCGGTGATGTGGAACCGGACCACTCCGAAAACGACAGCGCCCCGGCGTTCGAGTCCAGGGATTCAGGCACCGGAGTCCAGACATTTGGGAACCGACGCCATGACAGCGGGCGAATCCAGCGATTGCGGAAAACCAATATCTATTAGTAACCGCTACTGTGTCGCTTCACATAATGCTTATTATGCGAGGGAAATCAATATGTTAGCAGGTTTTTCGATCTTTAGCAATTCTGACCTTCCTCGCGCGGCCAACGACGAGATGCACGCGGTCCTCTCCCGGTTCTTGGCGAGGTCGAAATCGGACGATCCTGCCGCCGGCGTCGTTCGCACCTGGTGGCAACGCGACCCGGTGGATGCTGCGCTGGACGCCCGTCTGCTGTGGCAGCGCCTTCGGCGCGACGGGGCCAACGTCTCAATGGCGCCGCCTGTGCGGCACGCCGTCATCCGTCTTCAGCAGGATTGGACCCGCCGCTTCCCGGCGGCCGTCTATCTGTTGGCGGCCGAACGCCTGTCCCAGGTCATGGACGCCTGGGCCGATGCAGAGCTGGCCAGCGTCATCGCTGGCGGCGCTCCCACTCCCTCATCCACCACCACCCCCTAATCAAGGAGCCAACCATGCAGTTTCGTGAAGTTCAGAAGGCCCGGCCGGGCGCAAACGGCGCCACGATCGCCGTCAACAAACAGGGCGCCGCCCTCAGCATCCCCCTTGCCCTCCTGAAGGAGGCTGGTTTCGCCGACGCCACGCCCGTTCGCATCCTCTATGGCGAGGAAGGCCGTCGCCGCTGCATCCAGCTTATATCGGACCCAGAAGGAAAGTTCCGCCTCAGCCCTCGCAAGGCCGTTTCCCTCCTGCAGGCGCCTGAGCTGACCCCCAAAGCCAAGATCGACAAGAAGCAGTCCCTCGCTCACTCCGAACCCGGCGGCGGCAAGATCATCTTCGACCTGCCGGCGGGATGGGATCTCGCGCGCAAGGACGTGCTGGCCTAGCGGCCGCCCGTGGCCAGCAACGGCGGACAGGACCTATTCGAGCTCGCCCTCCTTGTCGCAGACATGGAGGCGATCGCTGGCGTGAAGCTATACCGCTCCGGCCATCGGCTGCGGGGGTCCTGTCCGCTCTGCAAGGCGTCGCCTAAGCGTAAGGATGGCGGCGCGTTCTCCGTCGACCCGGTCAAGAAGACATGGAAGTGCTGGGGCTGCGATGTTCGTGGCGGCGACGCCGTCGACCTTGAACACCGTCTGCATTCCCGGCTTGACCAAACTCTCAGGGACGCCGCGATCCGGATCGTCGGTGAAGATCCAGCCAGCATCGACGTCAAGAAGGCGCGGGCCGAACGCGAGGCGCTCGCGCGCCAGGCCGATGCGGATAACGAACGGACCCGCCTCTGGAAGGCCGCGATGGCCCTTTCGTTGTGGCGAGACGCCCTCCCCGCCGCCGGCACACCTGTCGAGACCTACCTCCGGGGTCGCGGCATATCCGGCCGGCCTCTTGCCGAGGCGCTGAAGCAAGTCCGATATCATCCAGCCGCCTATCATTCCGGCCCGATCGCCAACCCGGTGACCGCCCCAGCGATGATCGGACTGCTTATGACGCCGTTCGGCCCCACGGGCGGCGTCCACGCGACCTACCTGTCTGCAGACGGCAAAACCAAAACTCACCTGGACCCCCAGCGTCGCAAATGGGGGCCGCCCGGGCGGATGGACGACCACGGCGTTGTTCATCCCGGTGGCGTCTGGCTCACGCCGCCCACGTCCAAGGGGCCCCTCGTCTGCGGCGAAGGAATCGAGACCACGCTCTCCGCCGCGTGTGAGATCGGTATTCCTGTCCGGGCCGTCGCCGCTCTCGATCTCGATGCTCTGCAGGGTGGCCTGCAGCCAGACAGCCGGGGCCGCCATGATCTGCGGAATTTGCAGCGAAACCCCCTCCTCCCGGCTTTCACATGGCCCGAGCCCGCCGAGGCCCCGTGGGGCAGTCCTATGATCTGTCTGGATCGCGACATGACGCCAATCAAGATCCGCACCAATGGTCAGGACGATGAGGCCGTCGAAGAGGTCCTCGATGCGGACATGCGGGCAATGCTCTGCGCAGTGCTGGCCAGCGCGGCCTGGATCGAGGCTGGGGCCAGATGGGTCTCGCCGATCGCGCCCTGCAGCGCCGGTTGGGACTTCAACGACCAGCGCCAGGCTCGCCTTGCTGGCCTACTCGGTGACCGCCCCGGCGTGATCGAGGTGGGTTTGCTCCCGGACTTCCATACGGCGGCCCGCGGCGATCGGCGGCTAGGGCTGCGGACGGGTTAGTAGCCTGCGTTCCGACAGTTCTGGAGCAACAGGTCTTGCGCCCGCTTGACCAAAGGTGAGGTGTCATACGACGGTTTCGCCGCCTCGGCCTTGATCTGGGCGCACCGCGCCGCCGATTCCTCCTGACCGCGTTCGGTAGAGGCTTTTCGGGCGCTCTCCAAAGCAGCGTCGAAGTCACCGGTTCCGACCTCCGCGCGCGCCGCTGCTTCCATGGGTGTGAGCGCCGTTTTCAGGGCCAAGGCGATCGGAGCGCGCTCCCGCTCCTGGGCAAGGGCCGCGTTCGTATCGAATTCAC
>JAHJYN010000268.1 GCA_018826885.1 Alphaproteobacteria bacterium
CTATAAGCGGGCCAGCTTTTTCACTCTCCTCTCCCCAGGGATCGATCGACGCATGGACTTCCAGACGGCACGCAAGGTGATGGTGGACAGCCAGGTCCGCGTGAACGATGTCACGGATCGCGGGCTGCAGGCGGCCCTGCTGGCGGTGCCGCGCGAAACCCTGTGCGCCCCGGATCGCGCCTTTTCCGCCTATGCCGAGGTCGAGGTGCCGGTCACGGCACGACGCAGCCTGATGCTGCCGCGCGACCTGTCGAAACTGCTGATGGCTGCCGCCCCCAAGCCGCTTGAGCGGGCGCTGGTCATGTCGGGCGCCTATGCCGCCGCCGTGCTGGCGCAGATGGGTCTGGACGTCACCCTGCAGGAGTCAGACGCCGAGGCCCTGGCTATCGCCGCCCCGACCCTGGGCGCCGCGGGCGTCACCACCGTCGAGGCCCCGCTGGAACGGCCGCAGTCGGACGGCTGGGACCTGATCGTCTCCGAAGTCGCCGTCCCGGTTCGCCCGGACGCCTGGCTGGACGGGCTCAAGGTCGGCGGTCGCGCCGTGCTGGTCGAGCGCAACGGCCCGGTCGGCAAGGCCAGCCTGCACCTGCGCACGCCCGAGGGCTGGTCGCGCCGGCAGCTGTTCGACGCCACCCCGCCGGTGCTGGACGAACTGCGCCCCGATCTGGTCTTCAGCCTCTAGACTCAGCGCGGCGACGGAATGAACCGGGTGCCGCGTGAAAAAAACTTAACTGGCGTCGGGCACAACGATCTCGCACTACGCTCGTCACCGAGAATGACACGACGCGGGCCGGCCGCGTCAGGCAGGATATGAAGATGTTCAATCGCACCCGTGCGCTGATTTCGCTTGCGGCCCTCGCCCTGGGCTCAGGTCTGGCCATGCCGGCGCTGGCCCAGGACACCCTGCCCGACGCCATCCGCATGGCCTACCGGACCAATCCGACCCTGCTGGGCCAGCGCGCCAACCAGCGGGCCCTGGACGAATCGATCGTCCAGGCGCGCTCGGGCCTGCGGCCGTCGATCGATGTCAGCGCCTCGGCCGGCTATACGCAAAGCCGCACTGCCGGCGGCCCGCAACAGGTCGACACCAACAACGACGGCATCCCCGACACCACGATCAACATCCCGTCGAACACCAATGACAGCACCTCGGGCAGCGCCAGCATCGGCCTGTCCCAGACGCTTTATTCGGGCGGCCGCATCTCGCTGGGCATCAGCGCCACCGAGGCCAACATCCTGGCCGGTCGCGAGGACCTGCGCTCGGTCGAGCAGCAGGTGCTGGCCACGGTCATCCAGGTCTATGCCGATGTGCTGCGCGACGAGGAAATCCTGCGCATCCGTCAGGAAAATCTGACCGTCCTGCAACGCCAGCTGGACGAGGCCTCGGCCCGCTTCGAGGTCGGCGAGATCACCCGCACCGATGTGGCCCAGGCCGAAGCCCGCCTCGCCCAATCCGAGGCCGACCTGGCCAATGCCCAGGCCCAGCTGTCGGTCAGCCGTGCCTCCTATGCCGCCATCATCGGCCAGACGCCGGGCCGTCTGGCGCCGCTGCCGCCCCTGCCGGGCGTGCCGGACGACTTTGAGGTCGCCCTCGACATCGCCCTGATCGAGAACCCCAATATCCGCGCCGCTGAATATGCGCTGGCTGCAGCCGAGGCCAATGTCGCCCTGGCGCGGGCTGAATATCTGCCGTCCGTGCGGGTCAGCGCCTCCTACGGCGGGTCGACCAATGAGCTGTCCAGCTTTGACCTGGCTGACCGCACCACCTTCCAGGCCGGCGCGACCCTGTCGGTGCCGCTGTTCACCGGTGGCCTGAACCAGTCGCGCGTGTCGCAGTCGCTGGAACGCGCCAATGCGGCCCAGATCCAGATCGAGGGTCAGCGCCGCAATGTGCTGCAGTCGATCAGCTCGGCCTATGCCCAGCTGATCTCGGCCCGCTCGAGCCTGCGCGCCGGTGAGGAAGCGGTTCGCGCGGCCTCTGTCGCCGCCGAAGGGGTCCGTCAGGAAGCCCAGGTCGGCCTGCGCACCACTCTCGACGTGCTGAACGGCGAACTGGAACTGCGCTCGGCCCAGGTCGCGCTGGCCACCGCTCGCCGCAATGAATACGTCGCCATGGCCCAGCTGCTGCTGGCCATGGGCCGTCTGGACGTCACCTTGCTGGTGCCGGCCGAAGAGATCTATGACCCGGCGGTCAACTATGACCGCGTGCGCAACCGCGGCGGCCTGCCGTGGGATGGCGTGATCGAGGCCATCGACCGCATCGCCGCTCCGCCGGTCCTGCCTGCCAATGACGCCGAGGACGCGCCGATCGACAGCCGGCTCAAGGGCGAGACCATCCAGACTGCGCCGCGCGACTAGCCCCGGATTAACCAACGAGGCGAAAAAGGTCCGTTGATTCCGGGCCCCGTTGATGCGACGACAGGACATACGGGGGCCGCATCGGTCCGTTCCGATCCCGTCTGCGCGTCGGCGCAGCGACCATGCCAGGGGTTTTGAGACATGACTGATCCGACCGCCCAGGAACCGACGATGGAGGAGATCCTGGCGTCGATCCGCCGGATCATCTCGGAAGACGATGCCCCGGCCGAGACGGCCCCGGCCGCCGCCGCCGCGCCCCAGCCTGAGTCCCGGCCCGAGCCGGAGCCGGAACCCGAAACCTATGCCGAGCCCGAGCCGGCCGAGGACGTGCTGGAACTGACCGAACGCTATGAGGCCCCCGCCGGGGAGTCGGTCGAGGAACAGCCCGCCCCGGCGCAGGAGACCCTCGGCGACCTCGATATCGGCGCGGCCGACCCCTTCCCCGTCGATGAGGCCGCCCCGGAGTCCGAGCCCGAGCCGGAACCGGCTCCGGCCCCCCGCGCTGCGCCGTCTTCCGATGAGGCCCTGATCAGCGATGCGACCGCCGCCTCGGCCGCCGGCGCCTTTGCCGGGCTGGCCGCCGCCCTGCGTCCGGCGCCCGCCGCCTCGGCCAGCGCGCCTGCCGGCAACAGCGCCACCATCGATGAGCTGGTCCGCAGCCTGCTGAGCCCCATGCTGCGCGAGATGCTGAAGGACTGGCTGGACGCCAATCTGCAGAACATCGTCGAGGCCGAGGTCCGCAAGGAAGTCGACCGCGTATCGCGGCTGAACGGTGCGCCCCGCTAGCCTCTGACCCTGACTTCGTCCTAAAGACTGAGGGGGCGGCTCCAGCGGGGCCGCCCCCTTTTCGTTATCGCCAAATATTGAGAACCTTTCGCCCTCAAACAGCGAGGCTCCGCGAGCCGCGCGATAGGGCAAAAAAGAAACGCCCATCATGCTTGAGAAGAATTTCGAACCGCAAAGCGCCGAGCCCCGCCTGTACCAGGCGTGGGAGGACAGCGGCCTGTTCGCCCCCCGTGACGCCGCCGCGACCGACGGCGCGGCCGGGGCCTATTCCATCGTCATTCCGCCGCCGAACGTGACCGGCTCGCTCCACATCGGCCATGCGCTGAACAACACCCTGCAGGACATCCTGGCCCGCTATCACCGGATGACCGGCAAGGCGGTGCTGTGGCTGCCGGGCACGGACCATGCCGGGATCGCGACGCAAATGGTGGTCGAGCGCCAGCTGGCGGCCGCCGGCAATATCGGGCGGCGCGACATGGGCCGCGAGGCCTTTATCGACAAGGTCTGGGAATGGAAGGCCGAGTCGGGCGGCACCATTGTGCGCCAGCTGCGCCGGTTGGGCGCCTCCTGCGACTGGAGCCGCGAGCGCTTTACGCTGGACGAGGGGCTGAACGCCGCCGTCCGCAAGGTGTTCGTGCAACTGCACCGCGACGGCCTGATCTATCGCGACAAGCGGCTGGTCAACTGGGACCCGCATTTCCAGACGGCCATCTCGGACCTCGAGGTCGAGCAAAAGGAAGTCGACGGCGCCTATTGGCATTTCGCCTATCCGCTCGCCGACGGTGTCACCTACGAGCACCCGGTCGCCTTCGACGACGACGGCAAGGCCACCGAGTGGGAGACCCGCGACTACATCGTCGTCGCCACCACCCGACCCGAGACCATGCTGGGCGACACGGGCGTGGCCGTGCACCCGGACGACGCGCGCTATGCCGGACTGGTGGGCAAGGCCGTGATCCTGCCGATCACGGGACGTCGTGTGCCCATCGTCGCCGACGACTATGCCGATCCGACCAAGGGCTCGGGCGCGGTCAAGATCACCCCTGCGCACGACTTCAACGACTTCCAGGTCGGCAAGCGGGCGGGTCTCGCCACGCTGAACGTCATGGATTCGCTGGCCCGGATCACGGCGGCGGACTGTCCCGATGTGCCCGCCGACTATGAGGGCATGGACCGCTTCGCCGCTCGCAAGGCCATTGTCGCCCGCGCCGAGGAAGAGGGCTGGCTGAAGGCCATCGAGAAGACGAAGCATATGGTCCCGCACGGCGACCGTTCGGGCGTGGTCATCGAGCCGTGGCTGACGGACCAGTGGTACGTTGACGCGAAGACGATGGCGCAGCCCGCCATTGCGGCGGTCGAAGACGGGCGGACGACCTTTGAGCCCGCCAGCTATTCCAAGATCTATTTCGAATGGCTGCGGAACATCGAGCCCTGGTGCATTTCGCGCCAGCTGTGGTGGGGTCACCGCATCCCGGCCTGGTACGACGCCGACGGCAAGATCTATGTCGCCGAGACCGAGGAGGAGGCCCTGGCCCAGGCGGGCGGCAAGCCCCTGACCCAGGACGAGGACGTGCTGGACACCTGGTTCTCCTCGGCGCTGTGGCCCTTCTCGACCATGGGCTGGCCGGAGAAGACCGAGGACCTTGCGCGCTTCTATCCGACCTCGGACCTCGTCACCGCCGCCGACATCATCTTCTTCTGGGTCGCCCGGATGATGATGATGGGCCTGCACTTCATGGACGAGGTGCCCTTCCACCGCGTCATCATCAATGGCCTCGTCCGCGACGAGAAGGGCCAGAAGATGAGCAAGTCCAAGGGCAATGTCATCGACCCGCTGGAGATCATCGATGATCTGGGCGCCGACCCCCTGCGCTTCACCATGGCCATCCTGTCGGGCACGCGCGACATCAAGCTGAGCCGCCAGCGGATCGAGGGCTATCGCAACTTCGGCACCAAGCTGTGGAATGCGGCGCGCTTTTCCCAGATGAA